>NZ_CEYLVT010000031.1:0-48150 GCF_982860115.1 Moorena sp. | reverse complement strand
AGGGTAAGGGTTACAGAGATTGGCAGTAGGAAATTAATTCTGTGTAGGTGCTTAACTAGTTACACTTATAAAGTTCCCCAGCAATCCTGTCCAAATAACAGTTTCAGGTTGATTATCTCAATCTACCTCCTCAGCCATCGGCTGTGGCTGCTGAATCGGTAAGGAAACTGTAAAGGTAGTTTCACCAGGTACGGACTCCACCTCCATATGTCCGTGATGTTTCTCTACAATTTTCCTAACAATATCTAATCCCAAACCACTGCCTTCTCCAGCGGGTTTTGTGGTAAAGAACGGCTGAAAGATTTTCGGCTGAATTTCAGGAGGAATCCCCTTGCCAGTGTCAGTAATGCTGACCTTGATTTGGTCATCTTGCTGCCTCACATTAATGGTTAAAGTCCCCTTGTTCTCCATAGCTTGGAGAGCATTGTGAATCAGATTCGTCCAGACTTGATTGAGTTCATCAGCATAGCACCGGATAACTGGCAAAGAATCGTCATAGTTTCTGTAGACGTCTACGCCATGTTTGAGTTGGTTATGATAAAGAGTCAAGACCGTGTCAATGCCTTCAGTAATCTGTGCATCTATCTTTTCCCCACTAGAGTCATAACGAGCATAAGTTTTCAAGGCAAACACCACTTTTGTGGCTCGTTCCACGGCAGTGGTAATGTTGCGAGTACTCGTATAGAGGTTAGCTAACTGATAGGCAGTGGTTAAAATCGTTTCGTTGTCTGGGTCTTTCAGGAGAGGCAAAAACTCTTCAAAGTCCTCATAAACCCCAATTCCCGCCAATAAATTGGCTAGCTTCACTGCTTTCTCAATAGCGTAGGATTCCAGTTGGCTTCTCAACCTTCGTTTGAGTTGACGTTGCTCTCGGGTAGATAGAGGAGTAGTCTGTCGGCTGGAGTATTGGAGTAAGACCAACAAATCCGACTGACGTTCTGGTGAGAGTCCTTGAAAAAATGAGGGTAATTGGTGGAGGTGGTCGTTGAAGAAGTTAGACAGATTGCCCACACAGGAGCGAATTGCTCCCAGGGGAGTATTGATTTCGTGAGCGATTCCTGCAACTAGTTGTCCAAGAGCAGCGAGTTTTTCTTGGGCGATGATCTGGCTTTGGGCAGCTTCGAGCTGTTCTAGTGTGTTTTGCCACCTTGCTTCTGCTGACCTTCGCTGTTCAATTTCCTCTTTAAGAAGGGCATTTTGCTCCTTGAGGGCCTTTGCCTGACTTTGCAGTTGCAAATGGGTTCTAACTCTGGCTAATACTTCCTCTGACTGAATCGGTTTGGTCAGATAGTCCACTGCTCCGAGAGAAAAACCCTTGACCTTGTTCACGGTCTCACTCAGGGCTGTCATAAAAATCACAGGAATTTCACGGGTTAACGGATTTTCCTTCAGCCGATGGCACGTTTCAAATCCATCAATTCCTGGCATCATCACATCTAACACAATCAGATCCGGCGGTTTATAGTCAACCTGTTCAATCGCGCTTTCGCCATCAGTGGCAACTGCAACTTTGAAACCAGCACTGATCAATGTCGTGGATAGTACTTCTAAATTGGTGGCTATATCATCTACAATTAATATTAGTTGTTGATCCTGGCCATTGATCATTGTTACACCTTTTTCTAGAGTGGTTAAACCAAGTCAATAATTAATAAATCGTTGCTAAACGGTTCTAATAACTCCTAATATACCTAACCATAAAGCTATCAGCATTAAGTCGTAATAGTTAAGCCGTAAAACTAAGATTTTATTACTGTTAATTCCATTACCTCCTAAAACGTTGCTCTCATTATCAATGACTGTTTGCTTAGCCGAAAAGTAGGCTATTGGCTGATTCCTGGTAAGGGTAGCATGGGCTTATGGCGTTAACTGACGGCACCTCAAGTAGCACCATCTGTAGCGCATATCCTTACCTCTTAACTAATTACGTTCCAGGTATTGTTTGATGAAATCTTGGATTTTTTTAACCTGAAAGCCTTGAGCGAATTGGTGGATATGTTGGACAAAAATCGCAAATTTTTTATCGGATTTTTCCAGATTATCCACTTGTTCTAAAATTTCGCTGATTAAGCCTGTTCTGGCCAAATCATAGAGCTGAGCAAGTTTTTCAGCTGGGGGAGGGATAATCTCTGTAGTTTGACATGATATGTTTTCAGCCATCATCTTTTCTCCTTGTTCTTTTCCTTCATACACCCATTCCAGTCTCAGACGCATCCGTAATATCTCGAATAGTTTTTCTGAATCTACTGGCTTGGGCAGAAACTCGTCCGCCCCAGACTCAATACTCTTGTGTTGGTGAGTATCAAATACGCTGGCTGAGCAAGCAATCACCACTACTGACTGTAATTGGGGAGATTCTCGCACCTGTCGGATCAATTCCCAACCATTCATCCCTGGCATGAGCAAGTCGGTAATAATTAGGTCAGGCTGACACTGAGCTTTCTCCAAACCCTCTTGACCGTTGCTTGCCTCCACCAGTTCAAACCCAAGGGGGGCAAGCAGATTAACGAAAACCATGCGATTTTCCCATTTATCATCCACCACCAGGATTTTCCGCCCCTTGCCTTTGAAGCCAATGATCCCTGTTTGAGAAGCCATGGGGGCATGTAAGCTTTCTGTGGCTTCTGGCAACTCCAAATCAAACCAAAACACACTGCCAATCTCCGGCTGGCTCCTTACTTCTAAAGTAGAGTTCATCATACACAGGAGTTTCTGAGTAATGGCTAATCCCAATCCTGTCCCTTCTGCTTTGCGACAGGGATTTCCCACTTGCTCAAAGGGCAAAAAAATCTTTTGTAATTGCTCTGGGGTTATACCAATCCCAGTATCTTCTACTTGAAACCGGATTTTTGTCCTTTTTTCTTTGTTAAGCTCCCTTGTGAAGGAGGGTGATGGGGGGATATCCTTTTGCGTAGATTCAAGGACACTCACTTTCAAGGTTACTTCCCCAGAGTCAGTAAACTTGATGGCATTACTTAGGAGATTCATCAGTACTTGTCGTAGGCGTTTCTCATCCCCATAGATGCCATTGGGGAGTTGATTCTGGGGTTGGTAAGTAAATACAATGTCCTTCTGATGAGCGCGGATACGGCAGATGTCAACCAGGTTTTCCAGAAAGGAGGAAAAATGAAAATTTACAGGAACGAGTTCCATTTTCCTGGCTTCAATTTTGGATAGATCTAGAATGTCGTTAATCAGGGTTAACAGGTGTGAACCACACTGATGAATGATGTGGACGCCTTTGAGTTCCTCAGGAGCCATGGTTTTGGACTTTTTGAGGATTTGGGTGTAGCCGAGGATACCATTAAGGGGGGTTCTTAGTTCGTGGCTCATGTTAGCCAGGAATTCGCTTTTGGCACAATTGGCGACTTCCGCAGCCTCTTTAGCATCTTGCAGTGCGGCTTCCGCTTGGTTGCGAGCAGTGACATCAACCATAACCGCTAGAGACCGAACCACCTGACCTAACTCATCTTGTTCAGCAATAGTAGAAAGAAGCACGTCAATGATTTTTCCATTCTTGGAGATCACCTGATAGGGAACATCCAAACTAATTCCTGTCTGAAAATATTGAGGCAGAACCACCTGTTGGGCGTACTGGCGTGATTCTTCTGTTAAAAAATCAGTGGATGGTCTTCCAATAACTTCATTACGATCGTAGCCTAGCTTCTTTTGCCAGTAGTTACTGACACTGAGCAATTTACCATTGCTATCAATGGAATGCAGCATAACTGGTGTATTTTCATAGAGCGTGCGAAAGCGTTCTCTGCTCAGCCGCAGTTCCTCCTCGGCCTGTTTGCGATCGCTAATATCTTTATGGGTTCCTGCCATTCGTTTCGGGTTGCCGTTGAGATCATGAGCGACGACTTTACCGTAAATGGCAATCCATTTCCATTGACCGGATTTGGTTCTTACTCTATGGTCACAGCCCAAGAGAACCGAACTGTTCTTTAGACAAGCATTCAGCAACGACTTTACCAAGGGTTTATCCTCTGGATGTATCAGCTTTTCCCAACTGCTGAGGTATCCTGGTAGGTCATCCACATCATAGCCCAGCATTTCTAACCACCGGGGACTGTAATAAACCTCTCCAGTCGTGATGTTCCAGTCCCAGAGTCCATCACCGGATCCTTCTAAGGCTAGCTGCAAGCGTTCCTGACTCAGTCCCAGTTCCTCTTCTGCTTGCTGATGCTCTATCTTAGCCCGTGCTAGTATGCCAGAACCAATACCAATTAGCACCACTAAACTACCATAAAGCAGCCCTAGGGGCTTCCAGGAATCACGAGAGCGTTCTTTTATGAGTTTAGGGGAAATGTAGGTGACAATTTTCCAGGTATCGGAGTTAGCATCGATCCTAGTGGGATCAGAAAAACCCTTTTGTACAGCAGTTTTACCTGTTTGCATCTCGTAGAAAGGATGAACAGTGGTAAAGGTAAACTTACCGTTGGCAGTTTCAAACTGCCCGTGATCAGCCTTATCAATCCGTTGCCATGCTTTTGGAAAGGCTTTGGCAAAGGTACGGTCTGTGCGCTTAGGATACATGAATCCCCATTCATCCTCTGGCTTGGTTCCCTTCAACCAAAATCCCTCACCATTCAACAGCATCATTTCCCCTAATGACGTGTTATTTTCGGGTTCCAAACTATTGATGAAATGTTTAGGAAAATAGTTAATCATGACGATGCCCCGTTTCTTACCAGAACTGTCAAAAACAGGACTACCAACGCGAATCACTGGCTTCAGGGGGTGTTCAATTTTTCCATTTTCGACATTCAGGTCTAGAGGAGAGACAAACATTTCTCCCTTTGGCAAAGCTAAGGTTTTTTGAAACCAGTAACGATTTGCCTTGACTTGCAGTTGTTCCTCAGGCACAATAACAGGCTGACCCTGGTTAAAGTTGACTCTAACAATTTCTTTACCAGTTGTATCCAGAAAGCGAATTTGGTCATAAAGCCCTTTCTCTCGAACCAGGATCAGATATTCTTTAATAAGGGCCATGTGCCACCTTTCAGTTTCTTGGGGAGCATCACTGGTGCTATCTAACATTGCCCGTAACTCATTTTGATTGGCTAGGAATCTCAAATCTGATTCAATGACATGGAAATCACTAGCTGCTCGTTGAGCTGCCATCTCAACATTACGGATTTCATTAAGGTTGACTTCTGTTGTGTCAACCTTAACCTCGGTGCGATGCATGAGCACTAGAAAACTTCCTATCCCTATCGTTAAAGGGATAAAAATAGCTAGAAAGTAGTTTATTTCCGCTATAGGGCTAATTTTTTTGAGAGTTTTCATTGCTCAGATTAACTAATTAATTATTTTTCTACTTTTTAAAAAGTAGTCTGTTCACTGTTCCCCTTTAAGTGTTCCCTTTAATTTTAAAAAAACTGTAGTTTTTTAAAAAAAATACTATTAACTACTTCTTACACAACTATACACCTGTAGGATTAGTTATCAATCAATCCTATAGCAAAGGGAACAGGAAGCAGGGACTAGGGAGCAGGGACTAGGGAGCAGGGACTAGGGAATAGGTAACAAAATTTATCAAATTTTTTACACAAATTGCTATAGAAAATATAGAGTTTTATTTCTGGCTTTATTGGTTTATTTAATTAACAATTTTAACAATTAATTTATTTCTTTTATACCTGTTTATAGCCTAATTATTTCCACAGTATTTTTCCCCTTTGTTATAATAATTATGTCTCCCGATATTTCTGAATAAACTGTCGAATTTTCTTGAGTTTAAAGTCTTCGGCTAATTGACGGAGATGTTGACTGAATGGGATTAATTTATCATCAGATTTTTCCAGTATTTCCACTTGTTTTAAAATGTCGCTAATTAAGCCAGTCTTAGCCAGATCGTACAGGTGGTCTAGTGCTTCTTTTGAGGGCGGCACTATCGAGTGTTTAGTTTTGAGGGGGGATGGTGCTTTGGTCGTTACGTTTTTATCTTTATCTTCTTGTTCTTCATAAACCCATTCTAGTTTCAGATGTACCTGTAACTTCTCTAATAGCTTTTTTGACTCTACTGGCTTCGGCAAAAAATCATCTGCTCCAGCCTCACTACTTTGGTTCTGGTGATCATCAAACACACTGGCTGAACAAGCGATCACTGTCGCTGATGAGAATTGGGAGGATTCTCGCAACCGCCGAATCATCTCAAAACCATCCATCTGTGGCATCAACAAGTCAGTAATAATTAGATCCGGTTGGAAGTCTGTGGCTTTCTCTAAACCCTGTTCACCATTGCTCGCTTCTTCCATTTCAAAGCCAAGGGGAGCGAGCAGATTCACCAGTACCCAGCGATTTTCTGGTTTATCATCCACCACCAGAATTTTGCGGCCTTGGCCTGACAAACCAATGATTGTCTTGTCAGGAGCGATCGCATCAGTTACTTCTGTGGCTTCTGGCAACTCCAAATCGAACCAAAATACACTGCCCACACCGAGCTGGCTTTGCACTTCCAAAGTAGACCTCATCATCTCAAGTAGTTTCTGAGTAATGGCTAATCCCAATCCGGTGCCTTCGGCTCGACTTAAAGCATTCCCCACCTGCTCGAAGGGTAACACTATGCGTTCGATGTGTTCCGGACTCATACCAATACCGGTGTCTTCAATTTCAAACCGAATTGTTCTGATTAGTCGATGGTGGTTTGGCTTTGTGTCTTCCCCCTTTGTTAAGGGCTTTGACTCCAGAACATTTACCTTCAAGGTCACAAGTCCCGTGTCAGTAAACTTAATGGCATTACCCAGTAAGTTAATTAGTATTTGTCGCAGCCGTTTTTCATCACCATGAATGTGATTGGGCAGTTGAGTCTGGGGTTGGTAACTAAAGGAAATTTCCTTGTGATCAGCCCGGATACGGCAGATATCAACTAGATTTTCTAGAAAGGAGGGAAAATGAAAATTCTTTGGGTACAGTTCCATTTTCTTGGCCTCGATTTTAGAAATGTCTAAAATATCGTTAATCAGGGTCAGTAGGTGGTTGCCACATTGGTGGATGACACGGATGCCCTTGAGTTCTTCAGGGCTCATGATTTTAGAGCCTTGGAGGATTTGGGTATAACCGAGGATACCATTGAGGGGAGTGCGCAGTTCATGACTCATATTGGCCAGGAACTCACTTTTAGCACGGTTGGCAATTTCAGCGGTTTCTTTAGCTACTTGTAATTCTTGGCTGAGGAGCTGTTGACGTTCGACTTCTGCTTCTTTGGATGCCAAAAGATGCTTTACTTGTTTAATCAGATGATTCAGAGAAGTGCCTAAGACTCCTATTTCATCTTGGGATATGATCGGGGCTTGTAGAGTAAAATCATCATCTTTAGTGACGCGCTGGGCTACCTCTGTTACTTGTTTAATGTTACGGATAATCAACAACGTGACCCTGTTGGCAACTAGGGTGGTAATTGCGGACCCCAGCAAGAACAAAGCACTGATACTGAACCACAACTGTCCCTGCACCTGCTCAAGAGGTGCGGCGGAGTAAAGTAAAACCAGTTTGCCCGCCTTGCCATTGATCCCGGTGATCTTTACACTTTTGGCAATGTAGTTCTTCTCGGCAATAGTGACCCGCACTGGTAGGGATTGGACTGGCGGTGGCTCCCAAGGAGTGTTTTTAGCATCGGTTAAGGTAGAAGCAGTAACCTGAGAATCGTAGAAGGTAACCAGGTGATGGTGCCTATGGGGGCGTAATTGTTCAAGCCATTCATCGCTAATGGTAATGCCAACGATTATTCCCCCTAAGATTTCCTGGGCAGACTTGACCGAGGTTAGACCGACTAGAAGCGATGCTGCATTGTCTTCCGCTGGCACGAAATCGAACAAATCCATGCCAATGCTTGCCGCTTGCTTGACTCTCTCGTCGAGTAGCTGAACTTGGTTAAGGTCCGCCTGCCGCAGTTCCAGCAATACAGACCCGTTCTTGTCTACGAGTTTAAGGAGATCGAGCTGATAAGATAACTGTATCGGCAGTAAATACTGAAACAGCTTTTCCCGGTTCCCTGTGGCAACCAATGTGGAAACATCCTGTATCTCTGCTATCCACCTTGCTTTCAAAAATAGAGTTTCTTTTTCCTGTTCAAAGGCATGCAATTGTACGGATGAGAAGTTCTGGATCTTATTTTTCAGTTGCAGTTCTATACGCTTAGTGAAAAAATAGCCCAAACCAAAGGTTCCTACTATAGACATTCCCAGGAATACAGAGAGCATCGGCCATAGTATTTTTGCTCTGAGGGAAAGTTTCGAGTACATCTGTCGGAACATATCACTACTACTCCTGTTCCTGGCTAGATGGTATAAACCCTGATTCGAGCAGATGGTTGCCTCCTTCTTTGCTAAAGGCGAAGTCAATAAAGGTTTGGGCATTATCTGAGGGGGTCTGGGGGTAGACGATGCCAAGGCGACGCGCCATTGTATACTTACCTGACTGAATGTTTTCGGGGGTGGGTTCCACGCCATCGAGGCTGAGGCGGTTCACAGGTAGCTGATTAGCGATCGCATAGGCCAGGGAGAAAGCACCGATGCTGTAGGGTGTACTCTGAACCGCTGCAATTAAATCCGCTTCGTGGCGCAAAATCACTGCTTCTGGAGCATTCTTGAGGTCTGACCCAAGGTAATATTTCCGCAATAGTTTCTTGGCTGACTCATCCTCATGTCGATCCAGCACGATAATTGTTGCGTCTGGTCCCCCTAGCTTTTGCCAATTGGTCACCTTTCCGCTGTAGATGGCCTTGAGTTGTTCCGTTTGCAAATTGGTCACTCCTACGACACTAGGGTTAGTTGCTACTACTAAACCATCTTTAGCGATTTCCCGATATACTAAAGAGCCATCATCCTCCTCTGGTTTCAAGGTCCTGGTAACAGTACCAAGATCAACTAATTTGTCTTTAGCGCCAGCGATTCCACCAGGGGATTGACTTTTTGGCAAAAAGGTAATGACTGTGTTTTCTGTCTTGGCTTCATAGGCAGCAGCTAATACCTTCATGGCTGGATAGGGACTCCCTGCCCCAGTAATCTTAATTTCCTGCTGGGCTTGTTCGACATTGGTGGCTTTGTTGGTGGTGTTGGGAGTGCAGCTTACCAACATGGCTAGGCTCGTCCCTAGAGCGAGGGTAAACCAGGTATTTAACTTCATTAGACATCTCCAATAAACTATTAATTTTATCCTTGATAATCACGGGTTTTTGGTCACCCTTAGATATGCCTTGAGCAACTTAGGTTCTAGTGCCAGAGTCAATGGCATAAAGGTGCAAAACGACCCTTTCACCAACCAGACAAGGGAGCCTGTTAACGGTTGGGATGAGTTGGTTTAAACCGTCTTTGAGAATCACGATTCCGTGGTTAAGTCCGTTTTTAATTTAGTCGTAGAATATCCTCCTAAAGAGAGATGCATTAATTATCTTTTATTACTAAAACAATACTATTGTGAATAGTTTACAGTTGTGGGATTCTACAATAGCCATATTATAGAGTTCCCAGCTAATCTTACCCAAATAACAGTTTTAGGTTAATCTCTAGTTTATTTCATTGGTATGTGAAGCGTAAACATTTACTAATCAAAAATAGTCTTATGGATTAGTTATTAATAGTTAATTGTGATATAGCGTTTCTTATACTTATAAGCTACATTTAATTTGATTACCTATACTCCCGACTCCCTGCTCCCTTTGCTATAATAGTTAATTATCCCGATATTGCTGAATAAACTGTCGGATTTTCTTGAGTTTAAAGTCTTCGGCTAATTGACGGAGATGTTGGCTAAATGGGATTAACTTATCATCAGATTTTTCCAGGATTTCCACTTGTTTTAAAATCTCGCTAATTAAGCCAGTTTTAGCCAGATCGTACAGCTGGTCTAGTGCTTCTTTTGAGGGCGGCACTATCAAGTTGTCAGTTTTGAGGGAGGATGCTGCCTTGGTGGTTAGGTTTTTATCTTTATCTTTTGTATCTTTATCTTCTTGTTCTTCATAAACCCATTCTAGTTTCAGATATTTCCGTAACTTCTCTAATAGCTTTTTTGACTCTACTGGCTTGGGCAGAAAATCATCCGCTCCCGCCTCAATACTGTGATGCTGGTGATCATCAAACACACTGGCTGAACAAGCGATCAGTGGCACTGATGAGAATTGGGAGGATTCTCGCAACTGTCGGATCATCTCAAAACCATCCATCTGTGGCATCAACAAGTCCGTAATAATCAGATCCGGTTGGAACTGTTTAGCTTTCTCCAAACCTTCTTTACCATTGCTAGCTTCTTTTAGTTCAAAGCCCAGGGGAGCTAGCAGATTCACCAGTACCCAGCAATTTTCTTGTTTATCATCCACCACCAGAATTTTGCGGCCTTGGCCAAGGAAACCAATAATTGTCTGATCAGGAACAATCACATCAGTTACTTCTGTGGCTTCTGGCAACTCCAAATCGAACCAAAATACACTGCCCACACCGAGCTGGCTTTGCACTTCCAAAGTAGACCTCATCATCTCAAGTAGTTTCTGAGTAATGGCTAATCCCAATCCGGTGCCTTCGGCTCGACTTAAAGCATTCCCCACCTGCTCGAAGGGTAACACTATGCGTTCGATGTGTTCCGGACTCATACCAATACCGGTGTCTTCAATTTCAAACCGAATTGTTCTGATTAGTCGATGGTGGTTTGGCTTTGTGTCTTCCCCCTTTGTTAAGGGCTTTGACTCCAGAACATTTACCTTCAAGGTCACAAGTCCCGTGTCAGTAAACTTAATGGCATTACCCAGTAAGTTAATTAGTATTTGTCGCAGCCGTTTTTCATCACCATGAATGTGATTGGGCAGTTGAGTCTGGGGTTGGTAACTAAAGGAAATTTCCTTGTGATCAGCCCGGATACGGCAGATATCAACTAGATTTTCTAGAAAGGAGGGAAAATGAAAATTCTTTGGGTACAGTTCCATTTTCTTGGCCTCGATTTTAGAAATGTCTAAAATATCGTTAATCAGGGTCAGTAGGTGGTTGCCACATTGGTGGATGACACGGATGCCCTTGAGTTCTTCAGGGCTCATGATTTTAGAGCCTTGGAGGATTTGGGTATAACCGAGGATACCATTGAGGGGAGTGCGCAGTTCATGACTCATATTGGCCAGGAACTCACTTTTAGCACGGTTGGCAATTTCAGCGGTTTCTTTAGCTACTTGTAATTCTTGGCTGAGGAGTTGTTGACGTTGGATTTCTAAGTCTTGAGCTGCTAACAGTGTTTTACTTGTATAGAAGGCTAATAGGGCTGCGGTTGAAACTGATGCAATCATGCTAATCAAAATGATTCGAGTCCGAAGCCTTTCAGAAGCCTCTAGCACAGCTTTGGCATGTGGTCTTTCCTCCTCAACCTCCTCTATTAATTCCTCAAGATCATAGACGAAACTCCTGACGTTTAGCCCTAAAGAACTCTTGCTTAAGTCTAAAAACTTTTTTTGGGCTGCCTCGATGTCTTCTGGCTTCAAATTCGAGGGATCAATTTCCTGCAATAGTGCCTCTATCCGTTGGGTATATACTTGTATTATGCTGTCATAATTTTTGATAAGGTTATTGAAAAGTTCAACTTCCTCTTCTAGCTCATCCACATCTGGATTTTGGTAAGATTCTTTTAATGCCAACCAGTTTTTCTGGGCTAATCTGGCATGCTTTTGAAAACGAGAATACTCTTCCTGAAAAAGGTCTGGTTGCTGCAACAAAACAGCGAAGTATTGATGGTGTATTTGTACTTCCAGCAGGTAACGTTGCAAGTCTATGAGAAACTCACTTTCTTCTAAGGCATCTTCTCTTAAGTTCTTGGCATAGTTTTGGTAGTCATTGCCAATAAAGAGTCCAACGGTTGTTCCCAGGACAGCAATCCCAAGGGCAATACCATACCCATAGGCAATCTTTTGACTGATACTAAGGCGATTTAGCTGCTTTCTGAACCAGGCAAGGGGACCTATCAAAGGTTGGGATGAGTTGCTTAAAACCATATTTGACAATGAAGATTCGGTGGTTGGGTCTGTTTTTAACTTAGTCATATTATTTCTCCATATCCTCCTCAAGGGAGATGCAGGCATTGTTTTTTAGTACTATTGCAAAACTAGTGCGAGTTATTTAATAATAGTGGAGTTGTACATACAGGGGTTGTAAATACAGTTGTAAATAACGTGGTAAATACAATAGTTCTATTATAGAATTCCCAGCCAGTCCCACCCAAGTAACCGTTTCAGTATCTTATCAATTGCGCTTGCTTTCTTCCTTTGGCTTTTCTAGTGTTATCCACAAGGTTTATCTCATTACGTTACAGGTATTGTTTGATGAATTCTCGAATTTTTTTGATTTGAAATTTTTCGGATAATTGACGAATAGTTTGGGAAAATGGTATAAATATATCATCATTTTTTTCTAGTTCATTGAGTTCCTCTAAAAGGTCATTGATTAAGCCTGACATAGCGAGATCGTAAAGGTAGACTAGTTTTTCTTTTGGAGGACTAATAATTTCTGTTGGTTGAAGTGATCTGTTTTTATAAGTATGATTTTCTTTTTCTTTAAAATCAACGATTTTTGACTCATTTTTTTGGAATTTTATTTCATGGGATTCTGGATAAGTTTGTACGTCTAAATCTATAGTAAAAATACTACCTTTGCCTGGCTGACTATCGACATTAATCTCGCCACCCATGATCTGGAGAAGTTTCTTAGTAATTGCTAAACCGAGTCCAGTACCTTCCACATAAGCAGAGGGATTTTTGGGCTTTTCAAAAGGCAAAAATAGTTTAGATAATTGCTCACTATTCATCCCAATGCCGGTATCTGCAACTTCAAAGCGAATAGTGGTAATTTCTTCGAGTTTATTTGTTGTTTTATTTTTGGCATTTTTCCTTGATTCCAGCACACTAACCGTAAAGGCTACTCCTCCTATTTCAGTAAATTTAATGCCATTGTCGAGTAAGTTTATCAGCACTTGTTTCAAGCGTTTTTCGTCAACAGTAATTGCTGTAGGTAGTCGAGAAGTCGCTTGGTAACTATAGGAAATACCCTTTTGTTCTGCTTTCACCTGACAAATTTCTACGATGTCCTTCAAGAAGGTACCAAAATCAACGGTTTGGGAATGGAGTTCTAATTTATTAGCTTCAATTGTACAGAGGTCTAAAATTTCATTGATCAGGCTGAGCAGATCAGAGCCGCACTGCTCGATAATATCAATACCTTTCTTGTCGTTAGCAGTGAGACTAGTTGATTTTTTCAGGATTTGAGCGTAACCCAAAATACCGTTGAGGGGAGTACGGACTTCGTGGCTGATGTTGGCAAAAAATGTACTTTTAGCACGGTTAGCAGCTTCACTTTCCACTGCTGCCTGAACTGCGGCTTCTTTGGCTTTCTGGAGTTCCACTGTCCGTTGCTCAACTCGTTGTTCTAGCTGTCTTTCACTCTCCACCAGTGCTGCTACTGCTGAAATGCGATCGCTAATATAGATAGCCAGCAATATGGTCAGTAATAGTCCCCCTAAGGAAACAGTCCAGGGATACCAGCTTCTTCGACTCGCGATATATTCAGAATTGGGCTTAGACAAAATCAACCATTTCTGTCCTGAGACATCAAGAATTACAGTATGGTGTAACCCATTTCTAAGACTAGCAAAGTCTTTCTTATTCAAGTCCTTTGATGCTTTGGGTCTACTAGATGAATAGGTATAGAGCAATCGCTTCTCGGTTGGGGTAGATTCGTGAAACAGGTAAACCTCAATCCCCCTGGGTTGTCGATACTTTAAAGCCTTGTTTACGACATCTTCAATCAAAAAAGCACTTGAGGCAAAACCTTCCAGATTTTGGCGACGGGATATAATTGAATTAGTAGGTGTATTCTGTCGATAAATTGGCCATAAAATTAGGAATCCTAGTTTGTGCTGGGGGTTTTGACGCATTAATGTCATGGGTGCGGTGGCGATCGCTTTGCCACTATCTCGTGATAATTGCAAAGCTTCCAAACTGAGAGAATTCGAGGCTAGGTCAAATCCCAACACTGTCTCATTATCGTGGTATGGCTCAACAAAATAGACAGGAAAATAATCTGCTCTGGGTTTAGCCTTAATCAGCTTTCCCTGAGGATTCTGTTCTGTAATTTTAAAGTTAAGAAAACCCTCTTGTTTGGCAGCTTGTTCGTAAGCGGCTCGTTGGTCATGGGTTACCCAAGGAATCCACTGTAGGGCTTGGATATCTGAATGATTTGACAAGTAAGGATTTACAAAAGTCCGAAATTCCTGACGAGTAACTTTTGTGGAGGCAGCATAAACCCCAACAATCGATTCCAGTTGGTGTAGATTTTTTTCAAGGCTTCTTTGGAGCAAGGAAACAATATCGCTTGCATCTTGTTCAAACTCTTTTTCGATGTTTTTATTTTCCAAATTCCAAGTTCCCATGAACGTTAGTAGGGAAAACATAACCCCTGTAAAAATAGTCAGTGCTAGGGGCAGAGAATGGACTGGGTTTTTGAACGTTATTATAGGATTAATTAGTTTGGAATTGTTCATTAAATTACCTTGGTTTAGTCCCTGATATTAGAAAGTTTAATGGTTGTAATTAGTCAGTTATAAATATTAAAAATAGGCGACAAATAACTGATTTTTAAAGTAAACAGACATCTTCTGAATTCAATGAATATAGTCCTTAAGGAAAGAGCGTATTTTTGTTAACTGAAAATTTTGAGCTAATTCACGGATGTGTTGGGCAAAATCACTAGTGTTTGGCTCGGATTTTTCTAGGTTATCGATTTCTTTTAAAAGGTCATTGATTAAGCCTGCCCTAGCCAGATCGTAAAGTTGGGAAAGTTTCTCGACTGGAGGAGGCACCATCTCTATAATTTGAGATGAGATGTTTTTCTTTTTCCTACTTCCTCCTTTCTGCTTTGCTTGATAAATCCATTCCAGTTTCAGATGCACTTGTAACATCTCTAGTAGCTTTTCTGCCTCTACTGGTTTAGGCAGAAAATTATCGGCTCCAGCGTCACTACTCTTTTCCTTGTCGGTGTCAAATACACTAGCCGAAGACGCAATCACTACTTTTGAGTGCAATTGGGGGGATTGTCGCAACTGTCGGATCATCTCAAAGCCATCCATCTGTGGCATCAACAAGTCAGTGATAATCAGGTCTGGTGGAAATGCTGTGGCTTCCTCTAAAGCCTCTTGACCATTGCTAGCCTCCATCAGTTCAAATCCCAGGGGAGCTAGCAGATTCACAATCACCCAGCGATTTTCCTGTTTATCATCCACCACCAGAATTGTGGGTGGCTGACCTTTGAAGCCAATAATCCCTGTGTTAGGAGTCATGGGTTTGGATACAGCTGTGGTTTCTTTTAAGTGCAAATCGAACCAAAATACAGTGCCAATGCCCAACTGGCTGCTTACTTCTAACTTAGACCCCATCATCTGAACCAGTTTCTGAGTAATGGCTAATCCCAATCCCGTCCCTTGTGCTTTATTTAAGGGATTCCCCACCTGCTCAAAAGGCAAAAATATTCGTTCGATTTGTTCCGGACTCATGCCAATACCGGTGTCTTCAATTTGAAATCGAATTGTTGTTAACAGTTCTTGGTTATGGGTGATGTGTCCATTCTCATTCTCCGTGGGTTTAAGGACACTTACTGTAAACTTAACTTCTCCTGTGTCAGTAAACTTAATCCCATTACCCAGTAAGTTTATCAGCACTTGTCGCAGGCGTTTTTCATCAGCATGGATGCCGTTTGGAAGTGCAGAAAGGGGTTGGTAATTAAATAAAATGTCCTTATTTTGAACTCGGATTTTGCAAATGTCAATCAGGTTCTGAAGAAAAGACGGAAAATGAAAATATGTCCGGTAGAGTTCCATTTTACCAGCTTCAATTTTGGACAGGTCTAAAATGTCATTAATCAGGGTGAGCAGATGACTACCACATTGATGGATAATGTCAATCCCCTTGAGAGACTCAGGAGTTAAGCTTTTGCAGCGTTTCAGGATTTGGGTGTAACCGAGGATGCCATTGAGAGGGGTGCGCAGTTCATGGCTTATATTGGCGAGAAATTCGCTTTTGGCACGGTTGGCCACTGCGCTTTGGGCCGCAGCGCGAATGGCTGCTTCTTTTGCCTGTTTTAGGTCTTCCTCAGCTTGTTTGCGTCCGCTAATATCGGTTCTGATCGCCAAATACTGATAAGGTTTGTTCCTATCATCCAAGAAAGGTACGATGGTAGTATCGACCCAGTAATAGGTGCCATCTTTGGCTTGATTCTTAATTTCTCCCCGCCAAACTTGACCATTGACAATAATTGACCAGAGGTTTCGGAAGAATTCCTTGGGGTGATAATTGGAATTGATCAGTATATGGGTTTTTCCAATCAGTTCTTCCCTAGAATATTGAGAGAGCTGACAAAAGCGATTATTGACATCAGTAATTACCCCTTTTTTATCAGTAATAGCTAGGATTGATACTTGTTCTAAAGCATACTTATAATCTGATAATTCTTTGATTATTTTTTGCAGATTAACCTCTGATTGTTGTTGTTTGTCAATTTCTACTATCAAACGTTTATTGACCTGTTCTAGTCTAGAATAGGTACGCTGATAATCTAGTATTAATCCTACTAGGGGGATAAGGTAGGCAATAATTTTGAGGAAATGGGCGATCTGGAAATGACTGTCAAACAGTGCTTGTGAACCAAAAGCCATGTGGAGTTGGACTACTGTATCCGGAATAGTACTCACAATTAAGGAGTAAGATAACAGACTGGGATACCGTTGGTGAAAGCTTGGGTAAATAAAAATGCCAGCAGCAATAAACAGAAGCAATGGCAAGATATCCCATGGTCGGGTGATAATGGAGTTGGGAAATGTTGTTTCCGGCAGAATCTCGCTGGTTGCACAGATGTGAATTATGCCATAGGCAATCAACCCAAACCCCAAGCTGACAATAATGACAAAACCCAAGCTCCTGGTTTGGTTTTTTTCTACCCAGCTTCTCCTTGAGCAAAGGCTAGTTCCTACAATCAGGATTAGTGCATTGAAAAGCCGACAGAGTGCCCAGGTAAATGGAATTAAATTCTGATTATCGGCGACAACATCAATTAAGCGGTCAACAGCCAGAGTATGAAAGGCATCCATCACACCAGCAAAAAAAAGTGATACGCCCATGATAGGAACGATTGGGTCTTTGGTGATGCTGTATTTCGCGAAGGCTAAGCAAACCGTAAAAAACGCTGTACAGACAGCACTCCACTCCAGAAGTGTGTATACAAAACTTCCGGAAAGGACGGAGTAAATAGCATCATTAAGTTCATGGGGTTCCCATTCAGAGGCTGCTGAGAGGTCAAACAGTTCTTGATGGGTACTAAAATCAACTCCTAATTGATGCAGAAGATAGGGTAAAATGCAGATAGAAATCACTGTCCAAACCATTGGTTTGGGGAATCTAGTGTTGCCGACAAGCCTGGCGTTTATCATAGTTTTCATTCCCAATATGGCTTTCGGTTTGATGAGTGATCAAGATCAGGAAGGTCTTTAGGTAAGACTTGGCTAAATCATGGCAGCAATAAGCAATGCCCAGTAGGGTTCTAGTGCCAGAGTCGATTGAGTCAGTGATGGAATAGCCTGGAGCTGTAATCATTTAGGGTTAGACTCATTGAACAACATGGACTTCTGTGATGCCAGTTAGATATACCAGTTACATATAGAGTTCCCGACTAGTCCGACCCAAATAACGGCTTTGTACTTGTAGGGGGATGATTTATGGAGATCGGGAAGAAACGGGAAGTGGGGAAAGATACTGCAAGAAGGGGAAGTAACCTGTGAGGCATCTTATCTGAATTAGCACTATGAATTAGCACTATGAATTAGCACTATGAATTAGCACTATGAATGCTACAAATGATTTCTCTGCCTGCCCCTGAGGCTCCAAAGCTATTCTGCTGCTATCGGTAGCAAAGGTAAAACCATTTGATATAATAGACATCTGGGAAAAAGATTCACCGAACTCTAGTCAAGCTTAATCTGAAACCTAATTTCCATCAGATGTCTAATTGATCTATCTAATTGATATAATTTATAGATTGAATCGGCTTACTCAAAAATCGACAATTTAAGTGGGCGACATCGTCAATTAAGCGGTATCCACTGGGAAAACGTAGCCCCTTGACCACAATAGTTATTTTCCTCATCAATGAGATTCCAGACGATAAAATCTAAAATCTGGAACCGTTTACCAGTGCTAGAAATGCGGACACCTTTTCTTAGTTTAAAAAATCTTAGTTAACTTCGATTACCTAGCAGTTTATCCCGCAGCTGCTTAATGCGATCGCGTAACTTGGCTGCCGTTTCAAATTCCAACGTCTTCGCTGCTTCCTTCATCTGTTCTTCTAACTGATTAATCAACTCCGGAATCTTCTCCAAAGGTACATCATCCACCTGTTTAAACACCGATTCAAACTGTTGGGAATTCAAGCGTCGGGAGACATCCAAAAATGTCAAAATCGGATTATTTGCGGTTTTACGAATCGGCTGTGGTATAATATTATTTTGGATGTTATATTCACTTTGAATCTTACGACGGCGATTAGTCTCATCAATCGCTTTTCTCATGCTTTTTGTAAGGGTATCCGCATACATAATGGCTTGCCCTCGGACATGACGTGCTGCTCTGCCTATAGTTTGAATAAGCGATCGCTCTGCCCTAAGGAACCCTTCCTTATCTGCATCCAAAATTGCTACCAGAGAGACTTCCGGCAAATCCAACCCTTCTCGCAACAAGTTAACCCCAACCAAGACATCAAATTCACCCTGGCGCAACGCCTGCAAGATTTCAATCCGTTCAATAGAGTTAATATCCGAGTGTAAGTAGCTGATCCGAATATCCCGTTCTTGCAGATACTCTGTCAAATCCTCAGCCATGCGCTTGGTTAATGTTGTTACCAGCACCCTTTCCTGAAAATCCACCCGCTGCTTAATCTCAGCCAACAAATCATCGACTTGACCTACTGTAGGACGGACAAAGATTTCTGGGTCAAGCACTCCGGTAGGACGAATGATCTGTTCCACGACTCGCCCTTGAGATTCTTCCATCTCCCAATCCCCAGGAGTAGCAGAGACAAAAATACACTGATTCACCTTTGCCCAGAATTCCTCTGCCTTCAGGGGTCGATTATCTGCTGCACTGGGTAAGCGAAAGCCATGGTCAATCAACACTTGCTTTCGAGCGCGATCGCCATTGTACATTCCCCGAATTTGCGGCACCGTAACATGGGATTCATCCACTACCAAAAGCCAATCTTCGGGAAAATAATCAATCAAACACTCTGGTGGTTCCCCAAGCTGGCGTCCAGCCAAGTGACGAGAATAGTTTTCCACACCATTGCAGTAACCAATTTCGAGCAACATTTCCAAATCATAGCGGGTACGCTGTTCCAACCGTTGGGCTTCTAACAAGTTCCCAGCTTGCTCCAATTGAGCCAAACGTTCCTCAAGTTCTGCTTTTATAGCATTACAAGCTTCTTCCAACCGTTCATCCGGAGTAACAAAGTGACGAGCAGGGTAAATATTTACGCCCTCTACACTTTGGAAAATCCCACCGGTAACTGGGTCAACGTAGTGAATAGCATCAATTTCATCTCCGAAGAATTCTACCCGAATAATTCGGTCTTCATAAGCCGGGCCAATTTCTAATACATCCCCCTTGACCCGGAACCGTCCGCGTCCCAATTCTAAATCATTCCGGGAATACTGTACTGAGACTAAATCCCGTAAGAGTTGGCGTTGGTCAACTTCGGTATTCACCCGCAGAGGAATCGAGGCTTTTAAATATTCTGAGGGGATACCCAAGCCATAGATACAGCTAATGGAAGCCACCACTATTACATCCCGCCGTTCAAAAAGCGATCGCGTAGCTGAGTGCCTCAGCATATCAATTTCATCATTAATTGACGCGGTTTTCTCGATGTACGTGTCAGTGACCGGGATATAAGCTTCCGGCTGGTAGTAATCATAGTAGGAAATGAAATACTCCACCGCGTTATGGGGAAAAAACCCCCGTAATTCGTTACATAACTGGGCCGCCAAGGTTTTGTTGTGGGCAAGTACTAGGGTAGGTTTGCCGACTTTTTCAATTACCGATGCCACGGAGAAAGTCTTACCTGTTCCCGTAGCACCCAGTAGAGTTTGGATACGGTTGCCAGCCTTGAGGTAAGTGGTGAGTTGGGAAATCGCTTGGGGTTGGTCCCCTGTTGCTTGAAAAGGGGCTTCGAGGTTAAATAGTATCTTAGACGTTTCTGGCACAGTAAAAAAAAATCCGTAAAAATACTCTCTATAATTTCATCATAATTTTTATACATTTATAGGTACTGATGGATAGATTATTACCCAAAGTCATTGTCTTGATGCAATAGCGAGTGGTTTGAAGTTACCGTAAGATAGTGGAGCCTTATTAAAAAATATTTAACCCTTTTCTGCATAACCTGCTAACTATAAAGGCTCCACTATCTAAGGTTTCGTCTCCGGGGGAAACCCCCTTTGGCGGCGCTGCATCGCTAGAGAGTTTTAAGACTTGCCCAAAATCCGGAGGGGAGGATGACAACTATCTGCTTAACTGCTAATTGCTTAAACCCTGATCCTTACCTATAAAAAATATAGGTGGTGGGTAATAAGTAACGGGGAATTTTAACAAATTTATAACCATCACCATTTCTCATTTACCATCGACTTTCCTGTCCTTTAAATGGAGAGCATTTTTAGCTTTTTAATAATCAACTAAGTTTTGGTTATTGACTTACTTATTAATTGAGTCTTAAATTGAGGATTACATCCTGATACTAAAGAATAATTATATCTAATTTCAAAAAATAAACCCTATAAAATACTTGTTAATTTTGGTAATAATTAATCGGTGTCTTGATGCACTCGCTCATGGAGTAAACCCCCAAGACCCTGCTGCATCGATAATTGCGAGGAATATAACTATTACCGATTATACCTCACAACGCCCGAATTAATAAAAAATTGTATGTAGTCAAAAACAAACCAAGTATAAACTCCATAAAATTTAATTTTTTTCATCTCAAACTAAAAAAATTATTAACTATGAACTATAGAAATGCTATTCAGCGGATTGAAATCTTGTTAGTCGAAGACAATCCTGGGGACTTAGATCTGACCAAAGCTACTTTAAAAAATAGCAATATTCGCAACAATCTGCAGACGTTTAGCAATGGTAAGGAAGCTATGGCATTTCTACGTCGAGAGTCCCCTTATACTAAGGCACCCCGTCCCGACGTAATTTTGCTGGATTTGAATCTACCAGTGATGGATGGTCGTGAAGTGTTAGCACAGATTAAATCTGATCCAAAATTGAGTCTGATTCCAGTGATTATTCTCACGTCCTCAGATTCTGAGCAGGACATCATTACAAGCTACAAGCTAAACGCCAATGCCTACGTCACTAAGCCCTTTGAATTAGAGCAGTTTGTCAAAGTATTGAAGTCAATTGAAAACTTCTGGCTAAGTATTGTTAAACTGCCACCCAAAAATTAACCATTGCCAATTACTGAACTGGATTGGGTAATAGGTAATGGATAATTGGTAGTTGACGATTACCTATTATCCATTACCCATTACCAAAAATCCCGAGACTATTTCATAAATGATTAACCGGACTTGATCCTAATAGTCAATTGGCAATTAAAAATTTTTAATTGCTGTTGGTATACTACAAATCTTCACTGAGAACTTCATGGAAAGCAAACCCAGGGGCAGCCAGTACAAAGACAATGGTAGGAAGACCAGCAGTTTTTAGCTGTAAACTTTCGTAATATTGAGTAAACTTATCGTCTGGTGTAGCCATACCCATAAAGATTAAGTCAGCATCAGTCGATGACTCATGAAGAATAGTATTAAAAGAACGCCCTTGGGAAACCAGCACCTGACAAATAACCCCAATCCGCAACTGTTTCACCCAATTACTTAGGTTTGCCCGTGCTGCTTGAGCTGCTATTTCATTAGGAAGCACCAACTTGAGGTAAATCTCAGCATTTTGCCACTTCAGGTCGCTGCGCAATAGATAAGCGAGGAGCAACATCAGGCTACCATTGGCTTGCTTACCGCCCCACCAAACATCAATCCGTTGACGACTACCGAAACCCTGCTCCCGATTTTCCCGCAGAATCACTACATTACGCTTTGCCTGGTGTATGTGAGTAATCAAGCGACAGTAAGGCTGGCGACGGTTAAGGGTTTCGTTATCCCCGAGTAAAACTGTATTGGGAACTAGTGGTCCTATACCGTAAGTTTCCACCAGTTGCCGGGCTCCGGTAAAGAGATCCGGTGCTGTTACCAAGCGCACTAGAGCTTGTACACTGCGCCGTTCGAGATACTCACTGATGGTTTGTTCTAACTGTGCCTGCTTAGCAACACTATGGGAACTACTGGGTAAAATACTCGAAACGGTCACTAAACCGCGATTATGGGTCAGAGCATCGGCTAACTCTATCAAAGACCATCGTTTAGTGGGAGCTCCCGACAGCACCAAGATGTGGGGTCGCCAGTTTTTCGGATCAGGATGATGACTAATCTGAAAAATACCAGTGCGCAACAGTGCCATCCAAATGCCCCGGCGTACATCTCCCCAAGCCGTGCGCAGTTCCCGCTGCTGTAGCCAAAGGTAAACCCCCAAGACAATAACAGCTGCTGCCACTGTGGCAAAGGCATTGATCAAAAACATCACGATCAGGCAACCCAATGCCCCTAACAGTGACAGGAACCAGTTAACTTTAAAGGAGGGTCGGAACGAAGGACTTTGCAAAAAGCCCTCAATGGCAGCTGCTACATTCAACACCAGATAGGTGGTCAGAAAGAACATACTTAGCACTGGTGCAATGATATCTAATTGACCAAGGCAAACTGCAGCAGTAGCTATTCCCAACGTTACAGCGGTACCAATCCGTGGTTCATCATCTCGTCCACTACCCGTACCTAGGAATCGCATCCAACGGGGTAATACCCCATCTCTAGCTAGTGCCTGTAAAATCCGGGGAGCACCCAGAATACTCCCTAAGGCACTGCTGAGAGTAGCACCCCATACCCCGAGTAGGATTGACGGACCCCAAAATGCCATCTGCCTCATAATCAGAGGATTGGCAATTAGGGCATCTCCCCCTATCCGCATCGATAGAATAATTGGTACGATCATATAAACGGCATATCCTGTGCCTACTGCTGCCAGAGTACCGATGGGAATGGCGCGGATCGGGTTGCGTAGATCACCAGACATATTCACCCCAGCCATGATACCGGTCACGGCAGGGAAGAAGACAGCAAAGACACCCCAGAAGGATTCTTTGGAGGTCACCCACAGCTCAACATTAGCTAGATCATAAGGGTAATCATGGTTACCGACGAATAGAGCAATCAGGGATAGCACTATCGCAGCCATAATAAAGTATTGAATGCGGATGGCGAGGCTAGCGGAAGTCCAAGCCAGTATTGCCACTAAAATAGTAGTAATTAGCGCTACATAAAGCTGGTTGAGGTGGGGAAAGGTCTGAACTACGCTCTCGGCAAAACCAATAGTGTATAAGGCGACTGAGAGAGCTTGGGCAAAGTAAAGGGGAATTCCTACGGCACCGCCAGTTTCAATTCCTAGGGAACGGCTAATCATGTAATAGGCACCACCAGCCCTAACAATGCGGTCAGTTGCGATCGCAGAAATAGACAGAGCCGTCAAAAAGGTAATACTGGTGGAGAGGGTAACAATGATTAGGGTACCCACTAAACCAACATTACCAAGTACCCAACCAAAGCGCAGGTACATAATAACCCCCAGGATGGTGAGAATCGACGGAGTATAGACCCCACCGAATGTTCCCAAACCTGAAGTTTTTTCCTGAGTAGGCTCGACAACAGGAGATGAGCGGCGACCAAAGAACAACTTCATATGTCTAAAACACGAATATAGTGCATTAAGCTAATCTGACTATAGGGAATAGGGAATAGGGAACAGAGATTTTCATTCCTTTGGTGTGGGCGAAACGCCCATGGATTTCTGACTTGAAAAAGCCGTCGAGGCAAGCAAGTGCGAAGCGTCCTCGGTGAAATACCAGAGATGTTCATACTTTGTTCTTTGTTGTAAATTCATTGTTGATGGGGGTATAGCTGGAAAATTTTTCAAGTCCTTGGCAGACAATGTCAGTTGGTGAATTGATCATGGTCCATGAACAACTCCACCAGTTCTACCCCCAAGCCACCGACATTGCAACTCAAGGATGTTACAACGTTGGTAGCCTGGGCTTTTGGTTCAACATTGGATGAATTTCACACCACAGGACTAACTGCTGTCATGGGGTTTTGGGCAAACAAGTAAAAACTGCTAATGGAACGAAGAGAACAGAAACGACAGTCTTTTAATCTGACAGTCTTTTAAGCTGACGACAGAATTAACTTGCTAAATTCCCAACTTTATGCACCCCAATCACGAATTTAAGACATTTTTTGCTCAATGACCAATAATTACCCATATTGGGTAATATCAACTCCCGTTAATCACTTCGTTGATCAATCCAGTCTTCAAGAAGAGCGCCAGTGTGTTGTACTTAACCGGACAATTCTATGTAGAATTCTGTTGGGCTAGATAGTCAGCCCACAGCCTGCGATACCATTCAACTGTAGCGTGAATGACAATAAGCACTATGGAGCCTGATTCTCTACCGACAGAGTTAATTTTGACCCACCCACCTCAGACCATTGGCAATGTTCAACTGGATTGGATACCTCAACCCGGTAACTATCTCGACTTTAAAGGTAAAACCTACACAGTTTTAGAGCGCCACCACCGCTACTGTCTTAAGTCAGGGCGCTATCGTTTGCATAAAATTTCTCTGTATGTGCAGTCTTCTCGACACCCTAGTGAAAAAAGCCTGCTCCAGGGGCGTTGGGTGATTGGGGATGCCACCTGCTATTTCAATGCTCACTCTGAATTGATTCGTTGTGCTGTCAATCCAGACGGACCCTGTGATTCTTGCCGCTTTTACAAACCGTTGAAAACCGGAACTCACTAACTAACCATTACCTAGAACTTCTCCTACCTCTAAACGCATACCATTGGCAAAATCCCAAGCCGATTGAGCACGTTTGCCAGCTAATTGCACTTGCTGCAACAACAACACTCCCTTTCCAGTTTGAATAATTGGACCGATTGCCTTGGCAATCTTGACAACTTCTCCAGGACGACCTGAACCAACATCAAGAGTAGACCACTCCTGCGATCGCATTTTTAACTGTGAAGGCAACTCGGATAAGTAAGCCGAATCTAAGGGAGCAGTGGCACTGATTTTCAGAGATTTACCCCGAAATGAGGTGACGCAGTTTGGGAAAAATCCCCGAATCTGATTGTGTAACTCCAAGTTAGAGCGTGACCAATCTAGAGAATAATCTGACTTTTGAATCAGTGGTGCATAGTTGGCCTCAGAGTCATCTTGAGGAATTGGTTGGATTTCCTGTAACTCTTGCTTCAGGAGAGTTTCAATCAACAAATCAGCTCCCAAATTGCTCAGAGTTTGTGCCAAATCCTCGGCAGTATCCAATAGTCTGATTGGTGTATATGCTTTCAAGAGCATTGCTCCAGTATCCATTCCAGCATCCATCAACATCGTTGTGATGCCAGTTTGGGCTTCTCCATTATATAGACACCACTGGATCGGAGCTGCTCCCCTATACTTAGGCAAAATTGAGCCATGTACATTGATACAACCTACCGTAGGCATATCCAGAATCTCTTGGGAGAGAATCTGCCCATAGGCAACCACCACAAAAACATCAGCCTTTACCTGCCTTAGCTGAGTTAGGGTTTCCCTATGCTTTTTCAGGCGCTGCGGTTGCCAAACTGGTAGTTGATGTGCTAGTGCTATTGATTTTACTGGGGAAGGAATCAGCTGGTTACCACGTCCTCGACGCTTATCTGGCTGAGTCACCACACCCACCACCTCAAATTCAGGATGGTTCAACAAACCTTCCAAACAAGGTAGAGCAAATTGGGGAGTACCAAAGAATACAACTCGCATCTAGAAATTACCAATGACTAATGACTAATGACTAATAACTAATGACTAATCCACAGCAATTTCCACCCGACGATTACGTTGCTGATTAACCTCAGTATCATTAGCGACCAGAGGACGAGTTTCTCCGTAGCCAATAATCAGCCAACGGTATGGATCCTCTAAAGCACTACTAAGATACTGCTGAACTGCTTTGGCACGCTTAAATGAAAGGTTTCGATTCTCTTCGGCTTCGCGGGGGTTGTCGGTGTGGATAGCAATCCTGATTGTACTGCCGGGATAGGCTTGCAAATCTGTGACAATTTTGTCTAGGATCAAACCTGCTTCTGGACGTAAGGTACTGTTACTTTTCTGAAATAAAATATCACTGGGCAACGTGACTTTCAACTTGTCAGCAGCCGAGGCAGCTAGTCGATTACCATTGCTATTACCAACTAATGGAGCATCGCTACTTGGAGTCGATGGTTCCTTCAGGAGCAAAGTGATCCCTTGGATGCGCCTTTCGAGAGATTCATTCCCTCCCGAGGTTCCCAATTGAGTTTCCAACATTGTCACGTCCTCACTCAATCTCTTCAGTCGCTTGTCTAACTCACTTAGCTGAGCTTTGACCTGGACTCTTTGAACCGGTGTCAATTGTTTTAGTAGATTGGCTTCCGTTGGTTCCCGAATTGAACTAAAATTGAAAAACCTTGATTCTCCCTTGTTATCCAGATGCTCCAGAAATTTTAAGATCAGGGGTTTTTCTGGATTCGGGTTAGGGTAAGCATTGGCAACAACAATGCCAAATATCAAGGCCAAGCCACTCCCTACGCCTAGCAGTAGTAGCCTGAAAATTAAGATCAGTAGGCAGTTCAGTATACTTATTGAGGTTTCAGGTCTGGTATTGGTGTTGGAAGTAGCGGGTTGAGTCACACCGAATTTTGTTAGATCTCCTTCAACATAATGAGGCAGGATTCTCCAATTGTAATCCGTTAGGGGTCAAGGGCGGGTATTTAACATTATATAAGAATTCAAGAAAACAAGGTTTAATTAAAAATGACAATCATAACACTAAAACCTCCAAACCAACAAGTTAATTCCAATTCCAAGCCTAACAACTTTTGTGTGAGGGCTACCCAGTTCAGCCAAGACCTCTTAGGGGAACGAAAGAGTGTTAATTGTTAATTTTTCCCTGGCTTATTTTCTTTGTCTGCCTTCGGTAGGTTCATAGTGGACGGTTTAGGTAACTGACTGAGTAGAAGTGTAAGAAACCCCGTCCGTAATGCAGGGTCGGTAGGGCGAGTTGATCACTTTTTAACCTTTTACACCTAAAGTTAAGGAACTATAGTCTAGTTTCTTGGGGTTGCTCCTCTAACTAGAAACGCTAATTAGTAACTGAAAGACCAATCAATGTTGAAAAGGCAATTGAGTTTAGCAGGATGGCTTAAAAATCAACCACTAGGACTCTTGTTAGCAACTTTGATGTTGATAACATCTAGCCTATCTGCCGAGAAAGCCAAGGCTAATGAATCCTTAGTAGCCAGTCAATCATCGGTGCTATCTTCCCAGCCTTTAAGGGAAGTAACAGAAGCTATCAAACCTGATCTAACCGAATCATACGTTCAGAGTGACCCACTCAAGAGTCCTTATCCTATTCCTTGGAATTGGGTCTTGGAAACCCACGCTGAACTGGTTGCTAATCAGAGTTTTGGGTTTAGGTACTATCGCAGCCAATCACTAGTGTCTCCCGATGGCAAGTATGCTGCCTATAGTCGGATTCAACTACAAGGACAGCCGGAACTGTACCGCAGCCGCATCAGTAGTGTGATGTTTCTAGAAAATTTGCAGACTGGGGATTTGCGCATCATAACTGCATCTTCTCCCTTAGCTAACCATATTAATGATGATAAATTAAGCGGCGCGATCGCTATTCTGATTCCCGTGTCTTGGACAGAGTCAAGCGATCGCCTTCTAGGGCGACAATTTGAAGGTTTTTTTAATACCTCAGATGGTTCTGATTACGCAGTAATTTGGGATCGGAACCAAAATACCGTGACCACCTTGGCTCCTAAGCGCATTCATTATACTAATGCACTGTTGCTAGGCTGGAGTCAAGCTAATCCAAATCAAGTTCTATTTCAGGCTGGTGAGTTGGGCAATGAGTATTGGCCAATGTGGTCTGTTGAACCCAATGGTTACACTGCTCTTACCTTTGAGGATGAACCTATGGTTTATGGTGAATCAGTAGAACACATTTGGTCTGGTTCCCAGGCACGCTGGTAATGCCCAAGTATTAAGGATAAGGATGAAGGATGAAGGATAAATTTTCATAATTCATCCTTCATCCTTCACACTTCATAGTTTACCAATTATCTTTGGTGTTGTGCTACCAATTTTTTTAGGTAAGAGTAAGCTTCTTCTGGTGAAAGAGTGAAGATTTGACCTTTGCATAGGATTTCGTACCTTCCTAAGTAATAACCATGTCCACCAATTAAACCCATTTTTGCGGCTTGATTGCCAAGCTTGGTTAATTCCTGTCGAATTGAATAGTCCAATTCTTCTATTTGTTGATCAATAACTTGATTAATAGTTTGTTCTTTCATATTTGACCGCTCCTAGTATAGTTATAATACTGCTTTATGCACCCCACAACCCATCGACCTAGCGATAGCGGTCAACAAATTGGGCACTTGCCTGGATTAACTGCATGAATGTACTCACTTCCTGATGTCGGCCATCCCCGTTTATAGGATGCTTCTTCAGGTTTCCCCCAACCTAGCTGCAATATAATTTCCCAAAAGTTGTAATTCTTATATTCATAGAGATTTGCCCATTCCGTTTTTTGGGCGACCTCTTTTACATCATTGGGCATAATTTTTTGATAGTCTTTACCAAAATTAATACTTAGGTATAAGTCCATACCTTGGATGCCTGTATACCAAAACTCTAAGAGGTCAGCTTTGGCAGCTTTAAGGATTTTCAGGTCACTGTCTAGGGCGGCTAACTGCTCGTCAATAGCAGGATAACGTAGAGTCTTTCCTTTCATAGTCAGTTCGCGCCAAATAATGCCTGAAACTTGGTGTTGCCGTTGGTAGCTGTGAACTGCGGCTTTAAAGTCGTTATAAGCACTGAATTTTTGAATTCCCTCCGGTTTCAGAAAGCGATCAATCACAGGGTTACCAGACACCGAAGCTGCCAGATTAAGACGTTGCCCATTCATGCACGAACGACGTTCTTGAGCCAAAATTTCGATTAGCTCCTGTGTGCTGTAAACCTTGGACATCAGCACTGATGTTAACTGTACTTACAAATAGCTTAACCCGTAAACGTGACAAAAAAATAGGGTAAACGCCAATGGCAGTTCACTCATGAGTAAAACAATTTTGTTCATGTTACGTTGTGGGAGTTTCATTGGATGGAGGTCTAAGCACTAAGCCAATTAAATCACTCTGATGTTAACTGAGCATTTATATCATTGACAGTGCGCAGCTTTAACTCTACAGATTCTGAACGGGGCAGTAAGTTAAACACTTCCCGAAACACATCATCTATCTGTTCATAAGGAACTTGTCCAATTTGGTTGAGTACTACCTCTGCATTTTGGTCAATCAGTACTGTCTGGGGAATTAAATCTTGGTAGTAGTATCCCGCTTCTGTGGGTGTATAGGTAGCATCGGGTAACAAAGTGTCGATGTTGACTGGAATAAAACTCGCTGCCCTACCATAAGGCTCCTGTAACTTAGAGATAGTCACAGAATATAGCTTGCAATCCCTACTGTCATCTACGTAGAACACCAACAAAGCTGGCTTTTCCCTGCGCAAAGAATCTTCTAAGGTAATTCGTGGTGGGACTATAGAGCCATTACCAGCATACAGAGCAAAAATATTACCATCAAAGCTGTCATCATCGAAACTTGCTAATGCTGATGGTGTTCCCAGTAGATACCAGCAGCTCAGTAAGCCGACAAGAATCAATAGGCATTTGGAAACAAATCTGCGCCTTACACAGGAACTATATGTAATAGTCCTGTATCGGAATCCTGCTAAACCTTCTATCATACGGAATTATTAGCCCTGATCTCAAATCCGAGGTGAATCCAAGTCCAAGGGTTTCAAAAATCGCAATAATCACTATAGCAATTGTAATTCAGTTGTGAACCCTAGTGGAGGCATATTGGCTGCACTACCAGCATAACTAGACTTAGGCTGGTCAGCTCACTGCTTAGAACAGATCCTCTTGGCTTTCATCTGTTCGGTGATGCTTATCTTCCTGTTCGTCTGGCTAGTTACGGGAGTCGTGGTACTATACACCAATCAGGCTCAGAGTTTAGGGTAGTTGGTTTTCGGTTACCTTGATTATTGAGGTTAGATTCCTTACCCTTGCACCGGTTACTGACTCTAACAAAATCCTAGGGCATGGTTGGCTTCGCTGCAAAGCAAGCGCTTCGGATTGGCTTAAACATTGGTCTATGTAAAGGCATATCAAGTATACTGCTGTGGGCTCCCCTTGTAACTGACGAGATTGCGCTGCACGATGATGGTGCCAACAAGGGGTGAGGTTTTTCCCGAGACTTGAGCAATTTTGCATATACTTGATAGACTGGGGGATCCCATGAGATAATAGTAAATTGTGTTTAATTGTAATATTTGAGTTCTTAGAAAAAAAACTATGGCAAGTAAGAAAGGTGTCCGAATCGTTATTACTCTAGAATGTACGGAATGTCGCAGTAACTCCAATAAGCGTTCCGCTGGTGTTTCCCGCTATACCACTAGGAAGAATCGCCGTAACACAACATCACGTCTGGAACTGAAGAAATTTTGCCCCAATTGCAACAGGCACACAATTCACAAAGAAATCAAGTAGATTTGGTCCTTGGTCATTTGTGAATTGAATTTTTTAATTGAAAATGGACTATTGACAAAAAACAAGGACCAAAGAACAAATGACTATAATCAGTAACCAGTAACCTAAATAACCAATAACCAATCACCAATCACCAATCACAACCAATCATGACTTACTTTCGTAAACGTCTCTCTCCGATCAAACCCGATGAACCGATCGACTATAAAGATGTTGAGTTGCTGCGCAAGTTCATCACTGAACGGGGAAAAATCCTACCCCGCCGCATTACTAATCTAACGACTCAACAACAACGAAAGCTAACCACAGCCATTAAGCGAGCAAGGTTCTTGGCTTTGCTACCCTATATTAATAAAGAAGGTTAAGGTGAACAATCACGGTCTTCCTCTGGGATATTTCCCGTGTGAAGAATGAAATAAGGATGAAGGATGAAATGGGGTGATCGATGGCTGAGGCGCGGGATGCAGTGGCCTCACGGGGAGGTAGTTGCTCATGGGGGGAACCCCAATGATCAACTGCCGTGATTTCCCCCACTCGCGCTCTGCATGGCTGAGATGGTTAACTAAAAACTTGCGACTCAACCAGGAGTTACACTGACCACTGACCACTGAGCGCTGACCACTGACAAGTTCAGACTTCACACTTCACACTTCAGACTTGACCCCCTCTGCTAAGTTGGGCATCTCAACAACACAGGATAGACTGGGGGGAGGTGGATTTGGTAAACGCTACCCGGGTTATCAGAACTGGTGGAAAAGGGAACACTAATCGAATTTCGCTTACAAGGAGAACGCCATCTCGCCGTTGTCGATCGTCCAGAAGGCAAGAACCACTTGATTGCTTTGGATCAACGGGGGAAACTGCACAAGCTCCATCCTCGACAAGTCACCTACGCAGTGGCCGATTCTACTTATAAGCCATCAGAAATACCAGAGTTTCTCGCTCGAGTACAACCCTATCTAGACCCAGATAGCTTAGAATTAGCCTGGGAATTACTGGTGGAAGAAGGAGAGGCGGTTACCTGTGCTGACATGGCACAGTTATTATTTTCTGAGCAAAGTCCACCCCAGTGCTATGCCGCACACTGTATTCTATTTGAAGACAAAATCTATTTTAAACACAAAGCACAAACCTATGAACCCCGCTCCGCTAGCATGGTGGCTGAAATCAAGCATCAACTGGCAGCGGCTAAATCAAAGCACCAGGAACAAGAAGAATTTTTGAAGCGAGTACAACAAAAGCTAGGGGGTGAGGAAGTAGAGTGGCTTGATAGCGATCGCACTCGCTTTGATGCTCTAGAACGGTTCGTTAGTGAACCAGATAAACCCTCTCGTGCAGTTCAGGAAACTCTGGAAGCACTAAAACGCCATCAAAACCCAGAAAATGCCTTCAATTTGTTGGTAAATCTGGGTTTGTGGCATCCTCACCAAAAGTACTTGCTGCGTCATAAAATCCCAACTCAATTTCGTCGTGAGGTACTCGAATTGACCCAGCAATACCTGGCAAATCCTCCTACTGACCCAGATTCAGATCGCTTGGATTTAACTCATCTGAAACTCTACACCATAGATGATGAAAGTACCCAAGAAATAGATGATGGGTTGAGTATAGAAGATCTAGAGGATGGCACTCAGCGTCTGTGGATTCACATCGCTGACCCAACCCGCTTGGTAATGCCAGGGGATAACCTTGACCTAGAAGCACGACGGCGTAGTACCACCATATATCTACCCACGGGCATGATTCCCATGTTCCCATCGGAACTGGCAACTGGTCCGATGAGTTTAGTTCAAGGTCAAGTCTGTGGGGCACTCAGTTTTGGCGTGATCTTGGATGAAGATGGTGCCATCTATGACTATCAGATTCACCCCACCCTGATTAAACCTACCTATCGCCTGACTTATGAAGATGTAGATGAAATGTTGCAGTTAGGGGTACAGGCAGAAACAGAACTGTTTGCGATCGCTAACTCGGCTGTGCGTCGGCAAAAGTGGCGCAAGTCTCAGGGGGCGATTAGCATCCATATGCCAGAGTCGGTAATCAAGGTGGGAAATGATGACCAAATTACCATTGAGGTGTTAGAAGATTCACCATCACGGCAAATGGTGGCAGAAATGATGATTCTGGCAGGTGAAGTGGCTGGACGCTATGGTCAACTGCATCAAATTCCCCTACCATTCCGAGGACAACCCCAGCCAGAACTTCCTTCCCAAGAAGAACTGCTGCTATTGCCAGCGGGTCCAGTGCGGTTCTGTGCCATGCGTCGGTGTATGCCTAGAAGTGAAATGAGCATTACCCCAACACGCCACGCTAGTTTGGCTTTGGAAACTTACACCCAGGTAACCTCTCCGATCCGCCGCTACACTGACTTAATGACTCATTTCCAGCTGAAAGCTCATCTACGGGGTGACCCCCTACCGTTTGAAGCTGAACATTTGCTCGAAACGATGCAGAGTGTAACCAGAACAGCTAAGGACGCTAGTGAAGTAGAACGTGATACCAACAAATATTGGGGATTGGAATATTTACGGCGTAACCCCGATCAGGTTTGGCAAGTATTAGTACTCAGTTGGTGGCGAGAAAACGAGAATAAGGGCAACATTCTCCTAGAAGAGTTAGGTCTAGAATTGCCCATGCGTTTCCAGCGTTCGGTTCAATTAGGCGATCGCTTACACGTCAAAGTCAGTCACGCTGATCCCCGTAAAGAAGTTATTCATTTTCAAGAACTAGCGAATTCAGAGGCTCAGCTTGCTTTTAACTCCAAGCTAGAAGATGGATCAGCTTCTGCTGTCAACAGGTTCGCCTAAATGCCTTTCCTTGTATAAGGCTTAGATGTCAGCAGTTAATGATGTGACGAAACATCATATAGTGTTATTTAACAATGTTATTGAATAGTGTTATTTAATTATGTCCACCTACTTACCACTTGGAAATTCACTCCGATTGTAAAACTAGAAAGCTTGCTTTGATGTCTCGACATAAGTACAAGAGATTAAAACACCAAATCACCTCGGTACCCAGCCGTTGGTACTTCTGCCTATCTTTGGCTATTACCATCCTGCTGGGATGGGTTGGTGTAGCAGCAGCACAAGATAGTAACACGAATAATTTCACTAACCTGTCTACTATCTGGTTGTTAGTTTCATCTTTTCTAGTCTTTTTTATGAATGCTGGCTTTGCCATGTTAGAAGCCGGGTTATGTAGACGGAGAAATGCGACTAATGTCTTGGCTAAAAATTTGATAGTTTTCTGTATATCAGCCTTAGCCTTTTGGCTAGTTGGCTTTGGCTTAATGTTTGGTGATGGCATCACTTACAGTTGTGTTCCAGGAGAAAATGCTAGTTTAAGTTTAGTGGGTCAAAAGGGGTTGTTTTTTAATCTTCCTTTTCCCCAATTTGGAAATCTAGGTTTTCCAGAATCAGGATTTAATTGTCTCAATAAAGATTGGTCTAATCACTCCTTTGCTGCTCTATTTTTATTTCAGTTAGTCTTTGCTGGAACTGCAGCCACTATTGTTTCAGGAGCTGTTGCTGAACGGGTTAAATTCTGGGCATTTCTGCTATTTAGTTTTTTCCTGGTTGGTTTTATCTATCCCCTAACAGGTCACTGGGTTTGGGGACACTATGGTTGGCTAGCCAAGGCGCTAAAATTTCATGATTTTGCCGGTTCAACTGTAGTCCATAGTGTTGGTGGTATGGCTGGCTTGGTAGGGGCTTGGCTACTAAAGCCACGACAAGGTCGTTTTGGCTACAATTTAAGAACAGATAGATATGAAGGTCTCGAAACTGAAAAGTTCTCTTCCGATAATCTGGGTTTAGCAACCTTAGGCTGCTTAATTCTCTGGCTGGGCTGGTTTGGTTTTAATGGTGGCTCAGCAAAGGATCTCGATTATGTAGCCAATACAATCACAACTACCATGATGGCAGCAGCAGCTGGTGGAATATCTAGCGTATTTTTTAGTCCAATTATCCTGGGAAAACCTAGTCTAGCCTCAATTATCAATGGCATTTTAGGTGGGTTGGTGGGAATTACAGCTTCAGCTGCTTTTGTAGATATCAGAAGTGCATTTATAATTGGCTCAATCAGCGGTATTTTTGTCCTTTTAGGGGAATATTTCCTACAAGTTTGGAAAATTGATGACCCCGTTGGTTCGGTTCCTGTTCACCTTTTCTGTGGATTTTGGGGAACGATTGCCTTAGGAATCTTTAGTAGCAATAGTTCTCTGTTGTACTCACAACTTGATGTATATGACGATCCATTATTACAAGTGTTGTGTCAGTTCTTAGGCTGGCTGATTATTATCATTGTAACAGCTCTATTGAGTTTAGTAGGTTGGCTATTAGTTAGCCTAATTTTATATTATGCAAGCCAGATCAATGAGCGGATTAGCGGCAAACAACGTCATAGTCAACAATTCCGTCAAACCCAATATTTTCAATTGGGAGAATTTATCTTAACTATTTTTGAAATTGCTCGTCGAGGGATTAGGGTATCTTTGGAAGAAGAAATCAGTGGTAGCGATGGGGTTTTTTACAATCCTTAAACTCTGGATTATCAGTTCAGTAAGTAAGTAAATAGCTAACTCTTAAAAAGTAGGAAATAAAAAAATATATAATCTTAATTTCTATTAATTAGTTAGCTAGTTAAATTATTGCTATTGCTAAAAATCAACACATTTCCTGTTCCCTGTTCCCTGTTCCCTGTTCCCTGTTGCCACAACTACTGATTTAACAATTTAACAATTTAACAATTGATTACCCCAAATACTTAGCAGCGGGACAATCATATTTTATTAGATAGTTTTTCAACCAATTAGCATAATTTTCATTATTCCGACCCCATCGACGGAAAGAACGTTGAAGAGGTTTTTGTTTAAACTGGTAGTAACCCTGTGATACTTGACAAAGATTTATAGTAGCTTGTTTTAATTCACCTTGACTAGCTAGCTCTTCTATAGCATAAGAAAACTGCAATTTATCTAACATTAACTGACATAGCTTGGGAAAAGTATTATTTTGACTCTTGATCTTTCTAAGTTGCTCTATTTGTTCTTTTCTGTTAGTAAATTGACGTCTGCATATTTCCTCAGAAGCAAGGTTTTTTAGTTGATCGTCTGCTCTTCTAGCACTAGTACACTGAAATACACCAAAGGTAATGACTAGAAACAAGGCGATCAAGCCACCCCAAAAACTAATGGGTGATGGGATTCTGCTAGCTGATGGGGTAGCCGAGGTGGTGGCTTGGTCTGGCTCTAAAGGTACTACAGTTAATCCGTTGGGCTCGTCAGTTGTTGGATCTCGGTGTTTGGAATCGTCAGTTGTTGGATCTCGGTGTTTGGGCTCGTCAGTTGTTAGATCTTGGTCTTGAGTAACTGGGGTAATTGGTAGGTTAGGAAAAGCCATAGCGATGGCTTCATCAGTAGCGTCTGTGGTCAGCTCAGATGCCAGCCAAAAGTCTGTAGTGGTCAACTGTGCTAACTCTTGAGCTACCCAGCTGTGATTAAAAACAGCCTCATAAATACGGTTAGAAACTTTTAAATTTCCCTCCTGGTTAATCACCACACCGGAGTTGAGCAACACTTTTTGTTCCCAACTGTCATTTGCAATGATGACTCCTTGCAAAATCTTCTGATACAGCCGCAGGAATTGTTCTTCGAGCAAGAAACTACGAATATCTTGCAGAAGTTCAGCGGCTTCCTGAGTTTCCCAATTTTCAACGAAGTGAGTTTTGACGAGTTCTTCGACTTTAAGAGCTTCCTCACCAACAGGGATGGGAGATTTAGAGTCAAGGATAACTTGACAAAGCTTCTGGGTCAAAAAAGGCTGAGAGCCAGTCCATGCCAGTACCTCGTCTATCACAACATCAGGGTTGCTCAGATGCTCAGCCAATGCGGGTTTGAATGGTTCGAGGATTTTAGCCACCTCAGGTTTATCCTGCTCAGACGTCATTGAATTCCTTGTGTATTCCAGACTATTTTTCCTTCAAACATATTTTGTGATAGTCTTAAATTTTCGATCAAGATTAACAAGGAATTTCTATGACCTACAAGCCAGGTTATCGGTAAGACATGGGGTGTCCACTACATATCCACTACATATCCACTACATATCCACTACATGTCCATTACATCCAACCCCTCTGATGGCATAACCTTTCCCCCATAGGACTTAACTACATCTTCAAACAAGGGCATATCATCCTGTGGAATTCCCACTACTACTACCATTTGGGCATATTCCTCTGCTCCTTCTTCCTTGTATTCTATTTGCTCGAAGGGCAGGTCTGTTGTCCAATCGTCTGAATTGCTATTAATCATAGGGACGTTGGGCAAGAGTTCTTCAACTGGGATAGCGCGAGGTTTAAAAGGTAGATCCACGCAAAATCGAGGCAGTGCCTGATGAGAAAAATTCACGAAATCCACGGGATTGGTAAAAACGACCGATACTTGGACTTTCATAATCTATGCTATGGTATTCAATCTATTGAGACTAAGTTGAATTAATACATGATAGCAAAGATGAGCAGTGATACAGCCTCTGAAATGCAGTAATCCCAAATCTGGGTCTAATACCCCCGTTAACCAAACTGGTAATATGAACAGTATGTTGTATCGTAACGACTCAATTTAGGAATTGATGCCTGGTGAATAAAGATGTATCAAGGGGTGTGGTTTACGAGTTCCAGCCTCATCAGATTATTTGCTTAGAGCATGACAATACTCGTTTATACGCTGAAGTCATCGAATTTGTGTCATCCCGACAAATGTGTTGGGTGCGTTCTATGATATTGGTGACCTTAGAGGATAGTCAAGAGCCTTTGGCAGTGGGAACCTCTGAATACCTCAGTCTTTACGATCTACGCTCTGGACCGGATTTACTTTGGCCAGCGAGTTTATTACGACTAGCCTTAGATACTGAAGTAATTCCTCTGTTGATTTGGTTAGATGACCCAGACGTCAATGTAGAAAATGACCCTGATGCTCGCCAAGAACTAAGTTATTTTATCTGTGCAGTTTGGCAAGCTTATCCGGACAAGTTTTAAGTTTTGTTAATGGTTAATCGGTAATAGGACAATGCCCACCTCCATAGTGATCTCATCACGACTTAAGCAGTAGCAAGTCAGACACCTTAGGAGAGTAAACTAAAGTTGTAGCGGTTTTGCCATATGTAGCTGTCAGAGTTTGCCCCAACTCTAAAAGTTATGCCTAAAAGTCATGGACTAGTTACCAAGGCTGTGATCTTGTCTAACTTTAGTTTATAACCATTGTTTCTAGTGACTCGGAACGACCTGTACACGACCAGCATCCATCTCAGACATTAATAATTCCAATGCTTCGTAATCCACATCAGAGATGTAACCGGTTTGAGTTAGTTCGTAGTTAATTGCATTTTCTATATCAGGAGTCAATTTCCTAATATAGAGGGCTTTTTCTACTAGTTGGCGAATAACAAATGTAGTTTTCACAATGAATTACCCACAATTCCATATAATTTTATTGTCTTCTGAAACTACTAACCACTATAGTGATTTTTATCGTATTGGTATGTGATCTAAATCACTGATGAGGTGGATTTGTACTCTCTCACATATATAGTATAAGCCTTTTTGACTTAACTCAGAAAGCTTAACCTGAACCTAACAAGCTATGGCGTTTGAAGGCTTAGAGGTATTGAAGTTTAGGCAGTTATAACCAAATACTGCTTAGTACTACTTGCTTCTACACCCTAGTTAACGTTATACTTCCCTAAAGCTAAACATTATTTGGCTCAAGCCTATAAAAAAAAGTATTATATTTTTATGTCAGGGCAGCTCTATTGATTTAACGCAACAAAAATTATTAAAATTTAATCTATACTTATAGGCATGAACTGAGCCATGCTCATAGCAACTTAGACCATCGGAAATGAAAAATAAATAAATTACTTAACGTTCAAGAAAGTAATTTATGATACATTTTGATGGTAAGTTTTATGAAGATTTCAAAAACCATTAGCCATCTGTAAAGATTCGGCAAAGTCTCTCAGAAGTGGTATGGAATTAGCAAAATTCCATACTATCTTCAATATATTCTCTAAAAAATTTTATTGGATTGGACCAAGTGAGGAGTCTACTCATTATGACACAGGCGACCCTAAGTGCAAAATTAAGAATTATTCAACCTTCCGGTCATATTAACGCCTCCAATGCAGTTGAGTTTAAAAGTCAGTTGACAGAAGCTGTGGTGGCTGGTGAGGATTCGGCTTTGTTGGTTGATATGCATCAGTTAGAGTCTCTCGACAGTGCTGGCTTAATGGCCTTAATTCATGGTCTGAAGCTAGCAAGACGTCTAGAGAGGCCCTTTGGTCTTTGCTCAGTAGCTCCTTCAATTCGCATTATGCTGGAGCTAACTAAATTAGATGGGGTATTTGAGATTTTTGACAGCCATGATGCTTTTGCTACAGCCCTGTAGGGGATTTGAGTAGCTTGGGAAGCTATCTCAATGGCTATGAATGCAGCAAAATCCTAGGAAATCTAAGGAAGATTAAGTGCGTGAAGTACCCCAACCTGTTTCACTGAGGTTGGGGCTTCCAATTCTCAGATCCATCAGGGACGGTCTTATTCGTCTTTGGGATTTCCCGGTTCATCCGCCGACGCCTCAAAGGCGCGCTTTCCAATGACGAATTAAATTACGGGGTCGCGCCTCAAGCTGATGTTGGTCTTACTCAGCGTCCACAGGCACACATCCGCCTTCTATCGATGTATAACTTTTCGACAGACTCACCTTGGAATTACGACTCTGTGGTCAACCAGCCGGGGCAAGTCTCTTCCCGGAGACGAAACCTTAGTAGAGTGGAGCCTTTATGGTTGGTCGGCTATGAATAAAAGAGGTGCGACCCGTGGCGAATTAAATTCGCCTACGGAAAGCGCACCTTTGGTTAAAACTGTCTGATTAAGGCTCCACTCTACTTACGGTAACTTCAAACCCTGAGCTCTGAAGCGTACTTTGTACACCTAATGGTCTAAAAACTAACAGGATATTAGACCGTTTGTAAGCTAGCCTTTTAGTCAGTCAGGCGGGTCAGCAACCATATTTATTATAATTATAATAAATATGATTTGTCATCATAAGTTGTCGTCTGGCTATGTTAAAGCGATGACGATGGGAGGAGTTGACATCTCCCCCGGCTGAAGCACGGGGGATTCTATAAGATTGTTACACCGCAGCGGTTTTCCCGTGCGGTTTCACTACTTATTCGGTATGATTTTTTAAGAGATTTAAAAATGTCATAACGATGTGGGAGTGTCAATGCTCCCCTACCCATCTTGGTTAGATCAAGATCTAACTGTTTGGCTACTTTCCTGGCAATATTTGCAGCTCCATTTGAGTCAGCATTAACCAGGTATCCTTTTTTAGTCCTGTAGAGACCACGTCTCACCCTTTTTCCCGAAGGTTGCCACCCACTGGGTTTTTCACCGTGTTTTGGTAGTGGATCCTCGTCTAAGTAAGACGCTTTACTCGTATAAGACTCCTCAGTTACTGTCAATTTTATACCATACTCAGGGCACATTTGTTTTAATCTTTCAATTAGTCTTTTTGTCGGGATTACGACAAAATTTTGATTGCCCCTTCGGCCTATGTTTATTGAGTTTTTCTGCCGCTCGTTCCATCCAATTACAATATTGCCAATGCGTTCGCTAAGACAGCGGTTGACAATAAAACGGGCAGCTTTATTAACTGCATCCCGCATCTGGTTGTTCCGCTTGCGTTGAACTTTATCCAAGTTCGCATCCCAATAAAACTCGGGTTTACCGGCTTTGTATTTTGCTACCAGGCGAGCATACCCCTGGTTCATTGATTTCAGTTTTCGACCGTCAAGAATTAGGCTTTTCCCATGGGTCGAGACACCGGTCAACCAATTATCGCCACCATGGTCAAAGCTCCATGCTTGAGAGTAGTCAAGATTGGGGTTGGTATCTATTGGCTGCTTCCCGTCGTCGATAACCCAGTCAATCCACAACTGACCTAGATATGGTCGGATAGTTACCTCTTTGACCCAATCTGGGTCTATGAAATCTGGAGGAGACAGTGTTATATCGCAAAGTAATTCAGGCTTAGACTCTTTGCTAATTGACGGCCAGAATAATCCTTGCTTGTAGGTAAGGGCTTGTCTTGGGAAAGTAACCGCCGCTAATCCTCCCTTTTTGCGATACCTAGGAAGTCTCGGCCTATCAACTTCTCCTTTGTAATATTTCCCAACCAATTGGTTGTAGCTTTTTAAAGATTCCCCCACTGACTTCAAGGTTTGCTGAGCTGATTGGGCAGCCATAGCCTTGTAGTGTGGACTCATATTAAGAGCCTTATCTATTTCTGGATACCTTACTGCGCATTTATATGTTTTCCAGCCAAACCTGAGGGTATCACTACGCCAGTAGGTAGTATAAGCTTCGACTTGTTCGCGAAGCCAGTCATAGTGCTTCTTCTTCGCGTAATAAATTGCACAGTTCGTCAAGTTATTTGCTTGTTCGCATTGAAACACCCAGAAAGCATTTTCTTCATCATAAAAAGTAGATTTTACTGGTACTGTTCTATACACTTGCTGTCGTGTTATTGCTTTGATATAGTACTATTAGTATACTTTAGAGTTCTAATTTATGTCAAGCCTTAAAGAAAAGAAATCAAAGAAACGGATGAGAGGGGTACCAGTTTATTATGATGAGTTGAAAAAGCAACATGGCATATTATTGACTGATACTGCTTGGAAGTGGTTGCAGCTTTCAGCTAAAGAGTCCGGAATCAGTATTGGTGAATTCCTTGAACGCTGGATTAGAAGTGAAATAGACAAAACATAAGACGGACACGGCGGGGTAAACCCCGTCGCGTCCGTTTCATCCCGGAGACGAAACCTTAGAATAAGGCAGCCTTAATCATGGAGGCGCGCTTGACCCGTAATTAAATTCGCCATGGGTCGCGCCTCAAAGTTTTAACCCTTTACCCATAACCGACCAACCATAAAGGCTGCCTTATTCTTGCGGTAACTTCTGACCCGGTCTAAAGACCCAGGGTTCTCACGTTCCCGATGCTGCTGGCGAATTCCTGAAACCCTTATTATGCCGTAATCCGCTCCCCTGTACCAAGGTTGGGAGAGGGGCTGGGGGTGAGGGCTGATGGGGCTTCTTGCTTTGTTAAGAAATATTTCGCCAACAGCATCCGTTCCCGGATGGCTTGATAGGGAAATACTAGTCAAGAAATCTGGTGGTTCTCTACTCCCTCACTTCATCACCTTTATCCCCCTATGTCTACCCTGAGTACTGATAAAATGAAAGGTGGATCAGGGCTAACTGCATTGAAAGCAGTAATAAAGTAAGTTTCTATGGCAATCACTGTAGAGGAAATATTAACACCAGACATCAACAGACCAGCCCGTTACTTAGGTAACGAGTTGGGAGCAGTCCATAAACCTTGGGAAAAAGCTGAGGTACGCTGGGTATTGACTTATCCAGAAGTCTATGAAGTGGGCGCTTCTAACTTAGGGCATATCATCCTCTACAATATATTGAATTCTCAACCTAGGCAATTATGCGATCGCGCCTATCTACCTGCCCCAGACTTGGCAGCTAAATTACGTTCCACTCAAACCCCTCTGTTTGCTGTCGAGAATCGGCGACCTCTGAAAGATTTTGATATTATTGGCTTTAGCCTTAGCTATGAATTAGGGGCAACCAACATCTTGGAAATGTTGGATTTGGCAGGAATTCCCCTGACCTGGCAAGACCGTGCTGAGTTTGATATATCGGAAATCCCTCTAATTTTTGCAGGTGGACAAACGGCGACATCGAATCCTGAACCCTATGCTGATTTCTTAGATTTTGTTGATCTTGGCGATGGGGAAGAATTGTTGCCAGAGATTGGCTTAGTAATCGAAGAAGGCAAAGCAGCTGGCTTAAGTCGAGAAGCGTTACTCCTGGATTTGGCTCAGATACCAGGGGTGTATGTCCCCCAATTCTATGATATGACTGAGGATGGCTCAGTTAAACCCAACCGCCCTGATGTGCCGAAGCGGATTTTACGGCGTGTGGCTACACCGATGCCTGCCTATGCTATTGGACTAGTACCCTATATCCAAACGGTTCATGACCGACTCAAGATCGAAGTGCGACGGGGCTGTACTCGGGGTTGTCGCTTCTGCCAACCTGGGATGCTGACTCGACCAGCGCGGGATGTGGAACCGGAAAAAGTGGTGGAAGCTATTGAAGAAGGGATGCGTGCTACAGGGTATAACGAGTTTTCCCTTTTATCCCTGAGTTGTTCGGATTATCTGGCTCTACCAGCGGTGGGGATGGAAATCAAAAATCGTCTTAAGGATCAGAACATTTCCCTGTCCCTACCGAGTCAGCGGGTAGACCGGTTTGATGAAAATATTGCCAATATCCTAGGGGGAAATCGCCAGAGTGGCTTGACCTTTGCCCCAGAAGCAGGAACTCAGCGGATGCGGGATATTATTAATAAGGGACTGACTAATGAAGAATTGCTCAGGGGAGTAAAGACGGCATTTGACCAAGGCTGGGAAAAAGTCAAGCTCTATTTTATGATTGGTTTGCCTGGTGAAACGGATGCGGATGTGTTGGGGATTGCGGAAACGGTGCGTTGGTTGCAGCAGGAGTGCCGTGCCAAAGGCAGAAAAACCCTTAAGTTTAACATAACTGTTTCTAATTTTACCCCAAAACCTCACACCCCATTCCAGTGGCATTCCGTATCGACTTCGGAGTTTAAACGCAAGCAGGAATTGCTCAAACAAGAATTTGGTCAGATCAGGGGGGTGAAGGTTAATTACACCGATGTTCGGATTTCGGCCATGGAAGATTTCGTAGGACGGGGTGACAGACGCTTAAGTGCAGTGGTGCGCCGTGCTTGGGAATTGGGGGCAGGGATGGATGCCTGGATGGAAAGCTTGGATCGGGCATTTGCTGCTTGGGAAAATGCGATCGCTTCATCAGGTCTGACCTGGAAATATCGCCAAGTAGAAAGTGGCGAATGGAACGTGATGGCCGGTGTAGAAGAGTTGCAAGTTGAAAGGTTAAAGGTTGAAAGTTCAGAGCAACCAGATAACCAACAACCAGCTAACCAACAACCAACTAACCAACAATCTTGGCCAAAAGGCCACCCTACGGGAACAACCCTTGATGCCCTTGATGCTCCCTTGCCTTGGGATCATATTGATACGGGAATTGATAAAAATTGGCTCAAGGAAGATTTACAACGGGCGTTAGATGCAGCAACGGTACCGGATTGTTCCTTTGATGGGTGTTCTCACTGTGGTGTATGTGGGATTGATTTTGGTCATAATGTGGTGATTGACCCGCCACAGATTCCGCAATTTGCTGGTCACTTTAAACCCAATACTAATAAGGATCAGCGGCTGCGGGTTTGGTTTGGTAAGTTGGGGGATATGACCTTGTTGGGTCATCTGGATTTGGCAAGTCTGTTTGAGAGAGCAGTAAGACGGGCGTCACTACCAATTCGCTATAGTGGGGGGTTTCGGGCTAATGCTCGGATTATGATTGCTAATGCATTGCCCTTGGGAGCGTCTAGTAGTGGGGAAATTGTGGAGTTTGAGTTAACTGAGAAAATGCCAGTTGAGGAGTTTAGGGAAAGGCTGGTGTCTCAGTTGCCTGAAGAGATTCCGGTGTATGGGGTTGAAGCAGTGGATTTGAAGGAACCTGCTGGAACTCAGCTGTTGGAAAAGGCTGAGTATTTGATTCGAGTTGAGGTAATGTCATCGGCCTCTTGGGAAGAGTGGCAGGGTTGGATTGAAGCAATTAAGGGTAGTAAGGAAATTTGGTGGGAGCGGTTTACGAAGTCGGGTAAGAAGCAGTGGGTGAATTTATGCGATCGCTTATTTGACTTCGAGGTCATGGAATCCCAAAAACCCAAAGATGGTGAAGAGGAGGTTGCGGAGTCTGGGGTAGTTTTGCGGTATGTGGGGAGTTGTTTGAATGATGGCACCATGTTGCGACCAGAGCATATTATTTATATGTTGGACCAGGTGGCGCAGCAGGAGTTTCGTTTGTTACATGTTCATCGGCAACAGTTGATTCTGCGCAATTGAGACATTTGGTGTTGCTGAATTCAGGTATGATTTGTCCCAAAAGCGATAGTTCATGGGTTAATCATTGATCCTTCTAAGCCATTTGCCGAGCCATCAGATTGGCAAATAACCCTTCCTGATTAAGCAGTTCCTCAAAGGTTCCCTGCTGTACCACTCTCCCAGCCTCCAGCACATAAATACGGTCTGCGTTGCGGATAGTGCTGAGGCGGTGGGCAATTACGATCCGAGTCACTCGCAATTCGTCAATACTTTCACTAACAATGCTTTGGGTGCGGTTATCTAAAGCACTGGTAGCTTCATCGAATATCAATAGTCTTGGTTTTAAGACTAAGGCACGGGCAATTAATAGCCGTTGTCGCTGTCCACCAGAAAGATTGGTACCGCCTTCAGAAATAACGGTGTGCATCCCCATGGGCATGGCTTCAATATCATCAGCAAACCCTGCCATGTTTGCAGCTTCCCAGGCTTCATCCATGGTAACTAAAGCACCACTGGCAATGTTATCGAACATAGAAGCACTATTAATTCGACCGTTTTGTAGCACTACTCCTAGTTGCCGACGCACAGCTGATATATCTAGTCCAGATAAGTCTTGACCATCGTAGTAAATGGTGCCATTTTCAGAGGTTTCAAACCCCAACAGTAATCGGATAATCGTGGATTTACCACTACCAGATGGACCGACTAAAGCAATAAATTCTCCAGAGTTTGCCTGAATAGTAATATTATCTAAAATCAAAGGACCATCCTGTCGGTAGCGGAAACTGACATGATCTAATTTAAGTTGCCCCGAAAGCCGTCCTGGATCCGCTTTGCTTAAGTCTAGTTCCGGTGTAGCTTCTAAAATCGGTTGAGTTCGTTCCCATAAAATACCTATTTCTAAGATATTAATTAGGGTATTGCTTAAATCAGTTGCGCCAGTGATAAAGGTTCCAAAAGCAGTATTAAAGGCTAGAAACGTACCAGTAGATAAACCTTGCCCAGATTGGGATTTGGTAATGGATTGGACAGCCACGACGAAGATAATCATTTGGCTGAGGGTAGGGAGTATAGTATTAAATACGTTCAGTAAGTCTTCCATTAACTGGGTACTTAGCACCAGCTTAATTTGCTGAGTATAGTATTTAGCCCAGTAGGCAAATGCCCGATTTTCTGCCCCTGCTACCCGGAGTTTAGAAACACCACCAATTAGCTGCACCGTCAGTCCAAAGATTTCTCCTGCTAGGTGTTGCAAGGGTCTTAGTTTGCGCCTGGTTAAAATACCAGAGGTAGTGGTCACAATCATCGCAGTTAATGCCACTCCCAACGGGACTAAGGCTAATTGGGCATCGTAGATGAAGAGCAAACCCAAATTTAAGAGAGAGAAAAAACTGGTGAATAGGGTTTGCATCACTGTACCACTCAGTCGGTTACGGATCTCAGAAATTGCTGAAGCCCGGGATATTAGGTCTCCGGTGGAATATTGCTGAAAAAAAGAAATTCTTAGGTTTAATAATCGGTCCCAAACAGCGGCTTGGCTGGTAGCTTCGCTAATCGTTTGTAATCTCAAGGTGGCAAGCCCTTGAGCCACTTGAAAGATGGCACTGCCAAAGCTAGCTGCTAACAGTCCTAACCCTACCTGTCCTAATAATCCCCGGTCAGCATCGGGAATAGCATTGTCAATCAGAATGGCAGTGGCTTGGGGAGTGACCATTCCCAAAACAGCAGCGGCGACTCCCGTCAACATCAGGGTGATTAACTCTTTGCTACGACCTCTAAGGGTAAACTGGAGTAAGTCTAGGGCTTTAATGGCTTGATCGGGGAATGACCGATAAAACATATAAGCCATGGGAGCAACGAAACTAGCATTATTGCCATTGACTGGGACACGCTTTCCCGATTCTGGGTCTAGTACCTCATACTGACCCACCCCCATTGGTAGCAGTGCCACAGGTCGATTATCCTCTCGGGTGTAGGCTAATAGAGGCCCATTGTCCTTTTTCCACCAGTAGTCACGCAGAATCACTCGCCGGATCCGAATGCGGGAAGCACGGGCGATCGCTTCTATGGGTTCTCTGACTCGATTCAGGTCTTCTGACTGGGCGGGGGGGTTAATTTGAATCCCAATCGCCCGTCCTACAGCACCAGCGGCAATTAACAGGGGGGTTCCCTGTTGAAAACTCTCTTTTAACTGGGGCTTGATCACAGATGCTAGTTCTGCAATCGCTTCCGTAGTAACTTGATGATTGAGGCGTTCCCGTTCTTGGAACTGAGTCAGTTTTTGAGCTGATTCTGTCTGTTCGAGTTTAGCTAGGTAGTGGTAGAGGTTACTGTATAGCTGATCCAGATGGGACTGTAGGGACTCCCAACTGTAAACTGCTGAGGTATCCAATACCGTAGACGGAGTAACTACACCAGGGAAGATGGAAAATCCCTCAATCCATTTCTCGGTTAACGTAATGATACCCTGGGAAATTTGGGTGGCTGCTTTACCCTTACTATTCCCTTCTAGTTCTATTTGGCTAGTGCTTAACTGACAAACTGTTGCTTCTTCAATTGCCACAGCTAGCATGGTGTAAGGCTTGTCTTGGGCATTCGCCCCCATCCCAAACAAAGCCTCACCCACTCCCAGGCTGAATAGATAACGGTGTCGCCCCTCTAGAACACCATCGTTACGGTCAACAGCAAATATAGCAATAGAACCGGACTTAATCAGCCAAATCTTCTTTAGCTCATCCAACAGTAGGGGACGATTCCCTTTCACTACCAATTGAGGATTACCGGTTACAGAATCCACGAATCTCTCTTCTATTTATGGGATCCCATGACCAAGGGGTAAATCTAAGCCAAAGGATGCGATCGCACTAGTCAAAGGATGCGATCCCACTCACCGAGTCTAACACTATTAGCCTAAGACCTAACACCCAAAACCTAACACTTATCAAGGGTGATATCTAATTGACAAAAGCGAGAATAAAAATACGATAGAGATAAACAGGAGTAGTGGGATGGAGCTAGGTAAAAAAGCACAACTAGAAGCCAAAGGTTGGAAAGTTGGCACAGTAATCTAATTTTTATACTTAACCCCAGAATAAGCGACATTAATAGAAATCCAATTAGCCCTTGAGATGTGATCCCACTCAGTGATACCTAAAACCTAAAACCTAAAACCTAAAACCTAAAACCTAAAACCTAAAACCTA
>NZ_CEYLVT010000030.1:0-48597 GCF_982860115.1 Moorena sp. | reverse complement strand
CTAGGCTTTACGGACTCCGAAAATATCAAAAGCAAGTCACGCAAGCGGTACAAGATAAAACCCCGGAACCAGACGATGAAGTTGACACCAAACAGTGTCTTGAGGCTCAGGGTGTTTCCATCTAAAGAGCTTCACAGGGTTTGGAAGACTTGGCTTAATGCATATAGATGGATTTACAACTGGTCGATCGCTGCTATCAAAAACGGCTATCAAGGTAGTACTTATGACCTACAAAAACTGGCTAGAAAATCTCATAGACCAGAGTGGGTAAAAACCCTACCAGGGCACCAATTACAAGAAGCTGTTGCCGATGGGATCGATGCGGTTAAACAAGCCAATGTCAATGGAGGTTTTGCAAAATTTAAATCCTGTCGGCAGATCACTCAAGTAATCAAATTCAAAGTTGGAGACTTCAAAAAAGGTTCTTGGTATCCCACCAAAGTAAAAGGTCTGTCCTTTCGTTCACCTCAAGGTTTTCCCGATGAATGCATCTACGGTACTCAATTGGTTTGGATCAAAGGTAAATGGTACGGAATTTTTCCAAAATACATTGAGCCTACTCCAACCAGAAAGGATAAAGTAATAGCTTTAGATCCAGGTGTTAGGACATTTCTTACTGGTTTTGACGGGAAAAATTACCTAGAAATAGGCTCTGGGGATATTGGCAGGATTCAAAGACTCTGTCAGCAACTAGATCGGTTGATGAGTCGTATTGACTTAAGCTCTGCAAAAAGACAGAGACGTTCGCGAAGCGTGCGCCAAAGCGCAGCAATGAAAAATGCTGCTCATCGTTTACGCCAAAAGATTCAAAATCTAATCAAAGACTGCCATAACAAGTCAGCTTATTTCCTTGTCAATAATTACAAGCTGATCTTTTTACCAACGTTTGAGACATCTGTGATGGTAGTAAAGTCAGCTAGGAAATTAAACAAGAAAACAGCTCGTAACATGCTCACTTGGAGTCACTATAAGTTTCGCCAGCACTTAACTCAAATGGCAGCTCGTCATGATGTTTTGGTTGTCTTAGTTAACGAATCTTACACCAGTAAAACTTGCCCAGAATGTGGTCAAATTCACGAAAAATTAGGCGGCAGTAAAAAATTCCAATGCCCAAAATGTGGCTTCTCTTTACCACGGGATTGGAATGGCGCACGGAACATAATGATCCGCGCTTTGTCGGCAACAACCACCAGGTTTTTACCTGGTGCTATACAGGTCATTCCTGCTGATGAGCAGGTTTAGACAGGTTAAATGTTGCACCAGACTGCAAACAACCTGACCTTAGCTCCGTTGCGTTTCACAGCTTATTTGCTATCGTATCGGTTGCTGTAACTGGGGTTTTAGGGGCTCAGTCGTATTAATTACAATTCCCAAACTATCGCGCTTAAGTTGTTGGACTGGCTTCCCCACGGATACATCTTTTGGCCAAAGTAAGCAACGACTTCCAGGGGGTAGGGAGTTAAGACTAACAGGATTTTGAGTCAGCCAGATCAAAGGTAGGTAAGGGGGTAGGTAGAGTTGCTCTTCAGCTTTCCCATCAACTCCGGCTTGGGTGGCAGCAAGGGCTTCTAACACTACTGAGTTACCGTGCAATAACCCTGTTATCGGTGTCCAGAATTTCACATTTGGCTGAGTCCGACAAGCATAGGAGTACATAGAAGCAGCAGCAATAACTGCTTGTTCAAAGTCTTCCGGATGCCATTGACTGGAGCTATCGAGGCAGATGATAATTTCTTGAGAACCAGTCAATACTTCTAACTCCCGTACCAGTAATTCACCGTAACGAGCACTGGTGCGCCAATGAATCAGACGGGTAGGGTCACCAACTCGGTAAGGTCGTAGTGCTTTGGTAAGGTCTTGGCTAAGTGATTGAGATTTGCGATCGCTTTGGACTTGCATACTGTCCTCTTTACCAATTTCATCCACTAGGGGACAGCGAGTAAGGGGAAGTACAGTGGGATAAACTACTGCCCTAGCACTGGCATATCGACGGCGACGGCACCAAAATAATCCCAAGGGTGTGGCAGTTCTCAATTGTACCTGGTGCCACCGATAGACTCCTCGTTTGGCGGTGGGATGGTAATAAACCCAGCGATGGACACTTTGGGCTGGAATGCTAGCTACTGGTGTTTTGGTCATTGCTCCGAGTTCTGGTGGGAGCATATCCTGAACTTCTAATAGGGTTTGAGGCCGGAGGGTGGGGTTTTCGATTTCTAGTTCAATGGTTAACTGGTCTCCCACACTGACCGGTGAGATTGGACGTCGGCGTACTGATAGATGGTTAAGCGATCGCATTGGCAAGATAGCGGCAATTACCAGTAGGGCAAAAATAATCGCACTGATCACATAGAGCCATCCTGCCATGGTATTGGTGGCAGCGCCAAAGAAACAAATGGCAATTCCTGCTAAAAGAAAACCTCCATAGGCGGGATTAACCCAGTTGGTTTCTAACCATTCGGTGGTTTGTTTGATAACGCTCATGACTTTTTACAGTTATTCAACCCTCAACTTGTTCTCGTACCTGTTCTACACTCAAGCTAAGGGCTTCTGCTACCTGTTCCACTGTTAGTCCCATCTTCAGGAAACGGGGCACAGCCTCGAAGATTGCCTGTTCAGCTTTTTGAGCTCGTCCACGTTCTACTTCCGCCCGCTCATTACCAATCAGCAATAGATTACCTTGGTTATCCCACCACCTTAACCAGAGTTGGTTTTGATTTTGATAGGTTCCCTGCCACAGTCCCAATTCGATTCCTAATGGTTCAATGGGATAATGACCTCGCTGGTTGGGCTTCATTTTGTGATAGAAACCTTTAAGGAATTCATAGACCTCCAAGTTACCAGTTTTGATTTCATAAATACCGTAATAGGCAATGCGTATAATCTGCTCATAAACCCAAAATTTTCCTGGTTTAGTTACTTTTCCTTCCTCACTTCGGGATAGAGGAGTTTGGTCTCGTTCTTCTTCCCCGTTCCCACTGGCAAATTCAAGAGCAATTAAAGGAGCGATATATTCTCGCCATATAACGTAGGAACGGCGAATTTCACCATCTAACTTAGGGGGAACATTGGGAACATAAAACCAGTCAGGAGCTTCTGCTCCTTTTTCGGGTGGGTCAGTTTCTCGCCAATAAATACCACAGTCTTGCCCAATGGCATAGTGTCCATCAGGATGGATTTGCTGTAAAACTGGTCCAATCGAATCTGTCAGTAATATGCTTTGGGGGTGTTCCTGAAAATTCTTCACAAAACTTCCATCTGATTCTGGTAGTTGGGTGTGATCTGGGAAAGGAGGAGGTAAAACAACCGGGTCAATACTTTGAGTCATGGTTTCTTGATCGGCTTCTACTGGTGGTATAGATTTATTTTGGCAGAATTTTTCATGAGTCAGGAATTAATAAAATTTCCAATTATCTCCCTTACAAGCATTAACTAAAGCATTCAGTCTAGGGCGTTGAGCACTTGATAATAACTCCCTTACAGACAGCTACAAAATTTTGCGCCCAGTCAAAAGTCCCCGCACTTCCAACATGGCAGAATAAGTAGGCAAAATATGAAGGGTTTCATGATCTGGAGTTTGTTCCAAAGCGGTAGTGATCGCGTCTGATAAATCTTCTTTAATAATCAATTGGCAATTAGTCTGGTCTTGATTCTGGTCTTGATTCTGGCTGTATTGTAGACGGATTGCCATATCATAAACGCGATCCCCACTGACTACTACAGTTCCCCCTGAGTTCACTAATTTCTCTGTATCCACATCCCAAATCCAAGACACATCTGTGCCATCGGGGGTCCGGTCATTGAGTACCACTAGCTTAGTGGATGCTCCACCTTGTTTTTGCAAGTCATTTACAGCCCGAATCGTTTCATTCATCCCTACTGGATTTTTGGATAACAGAATCCGAACCCGCTTCCCATCCACAACTAATTCTTCTGCTCGTCCAAAGGCAGCGCGGAAGGTTTTAATACTGTTGTAGATGGTATCCCGCTCAATTCCCATCTCTATGGCTAGTAATCCCGCTGCCAATGTATTGTATTTGTTATAGATACCAATTAATATTTGTGGCCACTGGCTACTATTGACTCCGAGTTGAGGTTTACTAAAGCCACATTGAGGACAGTGATAGTCTCCTAGATGGGACAGATAAACCCCCTCATAGTCCAGGGGATGTCCACAACTGGGGCAGTAAATTGAGTCAACGGCATGGGGAATTTCATCAAGATAGGCATCTGGCTCACTTAACCCAAAGAAAAGAACTCTCTGGAGTAACTGTTGACCGAGGTAAGAAAGGGTAGGGTCATCGCCGTTTAAAACCACAACGGTTTCCTGAGGTAACGGAGCGATCGCATTTTGCCAGCGACGGCTAATGGTATCCACTTCGCCATAACGATCGAGCTGGTCACGAAACAGGTTTAAGCCCAAAATAAACTTAGGCTGACAATCAAGCAATACTAAGGGCAGCACATTTTCATCCACTTCCAAAAGGGCGTAGTCAGCATCCAACTGACCAATGCCATTGGTATGAACTAGGAGTGCGGTCACTAAGCCATTAATCAAATTTGCCCCAGTACTATTGTGAGCAACTTGCCAACCAAGGTCTTCCAGGATAGTGCATAGAAGTAGAGAGGTGGTAGTTTTACCGTTAGTACCAACAATTAGAATCACACCTCGTCTGACCTGATCTAAGAGTAACGGCAGGACTTGAGGCTGGAGACGACGGGCAATTGCTCCAGGCAGAACACTTGCTGCCCCTAGGTTTAATAACCGAACCAGAGCGGTGACGGTTTTGGCAATGCCTACGGATAACCCTAATCGTAATCTATCGATAATTGATCTAGTCACGGGATGAAAGCTACAAGTTGTTCGTGAATTAAACAGTTGGAACAAAAGATGAACCGATCAGAATCGAAACTTCCGATCAAAGCTAAAAACCTACCATTGATTAAGAGGTGCGACCCGTGGCGAATTTAATTCGCCAACGGAAAGCGCACCTAAGAGGATAATTAGAGAAGATTTGACGCGCACCAGAGCGCAAGTCCTTCACTTTGTCCTTCATGCAATAGTGCTGCATCGTTCATCTTTGATACTTAATAGGCAATGCTACCAGTTCAAGAAGCAGAGTCAATCATTCTCAATTTGGTTCAACCCTTTGACCCACGGCTGGAAACACAGGTGGTAGAACTATCCGCTGCTACTAATAGAATTCTGGCAGCAACACTGACCAGTAACTTAGATTTTCCGCACTGGGATAATTCAGCCATGGATGGGTATGCCGTGCGTTATAGCGATGTCCAATGCTGCAATCGCGAACAACCAGTAGTTTTAACTATTGTCGAAGAAATCCCTGCTGGATATCAACCCCAATGTGAAGTCAAACCCGGACAAGCGTCACGGATTTTTACTGGAGGTTGTATGCCAAAAGGAGCTGATACGGTGGTGATCCAAGAAAACACCAAGCTCCAGGACAACCAAGTGGTGATTTTGGAGGCTCCCCAACCCCAAGCCTTTGTCCGTCATCGGGGATCTTTTTACCAAGCCCAAACCAGTCTTATGAAACCAGGAATTAGGCTTGGTGCTCCAGAAATTGCCGTCTTAGCTGCAGCTCAGTGTAACCAATTGACAGTGTATCGGCGTCCTCGGGTGGCAATTTTTTCCACTGGCAACGAGCTAGTAACCCCTGACCAACCCCTAAAACCTGGTCAAATTGTGGATTCTAATCAGTATGCCTTGGCTACCTTTGTCTCGCTATTGGGGGGAGTACCCATACCTATGGGGATTGTGCGCGATCAGCCAGACGCTCTAAAAAATGCGATCGCAAACGCTATCTCCGAAGCAGATATGGTTCTATCTACTGGCGGTGTATCAGTGGGAGATTATGACTATGTAGACCAAATCTTAGCCCAGCTCGGGGCAGAGATTCACATCCACTCTGTTGCCGTTAAACCCGGTAAACCCCTAACAGTTGCTACCTTTACCTCCCCCTTGCCTAATTCCCCAGAAGACAGTGACCTTTCTAGTACTCCTTCGTGTTCAAAACGTCCAGTACTTTACTTTGGTCTACCTGGGAATCCCGTTTCAGCACTAGTCAGTTGTTGGCGGTTTGTTAAACCAGCACTGTTAAAACTATCTGGTTTACCTGAGGAAGTATCCAAACCAGTTTTTGTCAAAGCGATCGCATCTAATGACTTACATGCCGGTGGACGCCGGGAAACTTACCTGTGGGGACAACTGTGTTTAGATGCAGCTGGTAACCACGAATTTCATCTGGCCAGTGGTAGTCATAGTTCTGGTAATTTGATTAATCTTGCTCATACCAATGGTCTAGCGCTGGTGCCAATCGGTAAAACCTTGATTCGGGCTGGTGAATCAGTATTAGTCTTACAGGTAGGGGAAGGTTTGGCTAGGGCAAAAGCTAATATCAAATCCGGTTGAATAACCATACTTCCTGGTGAAGCGAGCAGGGGAGGAGGGGAACAGGGAGAGAAAGATTTTGTCTAGATATCGTAAATGTGGGCAATTATCCGGATTTGATATAACCAGAAACTGGGTTTTAAGGGTCTTGGTGGATAAGTTCTGTTGGCTAACGGTTTAACCCCAAGCTGGCCACACCCGGTCAACCGGTCACCCACCCCATCACCCTATACCCATAGCAAAGCCGGATTTTTGGTTTGTAAGTCTTAAAATAGATAGAGTAGTCTTGGAAACCAGGTTACTGGTCAGTAGCGCCTATCGATACTATCTACGGTAATCTTCAAGGTCTTAAGCCTAGCCAGATCAAGCAACTCAAACGGTTGTATCACCAACGCTTACCTAGCGATAATTTGACTACACCGGAGTTTGCTCAACGTGTTGCAGCCATTAGCACAGATATTCAACAGCCCCTATGCACCTACATCAATCGCCGGGGACAAGTGATTCGTGTGGCTGTAGGTACCCCTACTCAGACCAAAATTCCTCCCCTGGAATTGCCCCGTTACGGTGCTGAACGATTGTGCGGGATTCGCTGTATTGCCACTCAGCTCAAATCAGAAACCCCTAGAGAATCTACCCTCACGGCTATGGCAATTCAGCGATTGGATGCATTGGTGGTAATTACGATTACTGGATCAGGTATGATAAGGCGGGGTGGTGGAGCAACAGGTTATATCAAAGAAACCTATCTTGCACATTTACTCCCTCCTAGTAACTCAGAAGGAAAAAATAAGGTAGACTCTCAACTCTTCAATTGGAGTGTATCATCACCCATGAGCCTGGATATTCTGACCAACCAGGATTTCCAGGAATTGGTCGAAGAGCTAGAAGCTGAGTTTCGACGGCAATTTGTGGCTCAGCAAGTTGATGTTGACCAAGATAGGGTGCTGATTATAGGATTAATGACTGAAAAAATCAGCCCAGAGCGATTTGAAGATGGCTTAGCAGAAATTGGGCGGTTGGTGGAAACCGCTGGTGGAAAAGTATTAGGGGTAATCCAGCAAAAGCGTACGCATCCTCATCCCCAAACAGTAGTTGGTAGCGGTAAGGTCGAAGAAATTGCCCTGACTACCCAAACCCTAGCCGCTAATCTGGTAGTATTTGACCGCGACCTATCACCAGCGCAAGCTCGCAACCTAGAATCCCAAATTGGTGTTCGGGTTGTAGACCGTACTGAAGTGATTCTCGATATTTTCGCCCAACGAGCTCAATCCCGTGCTGGTAAATTGCAGGTGGAACTGGCACAACTAGAATATATGTTGCCTCGCCTTACTGGTCGGGGTCAGGCGATGTCCCGGTTAGGGGGTGGCATTGGTACTCGTGGTCCGGGTGAAACCAAACTGGAAACCGAACGCCGTTCCATTCAGCGTCGAATTACCCGACTTCAACAAGAAGTAAACCAATTACAGGCTCATCGGTCAAGGTTAAGGCAGCGCCGTCAGCAACAGGACGTTCCGACAGTGGCGGTCGTTGGTTATACAAATGCCGGTAAATCTACCCTGTTGAATACCCTAACCAATGCTGAAGTTTATACCGCTGACCAGTTATTTGCTACCCTTGACCCCACCACCCGACGCTTACCTATTGTTGACTCAGTAACGGGTAAATCTAGCGCTATGCTATTGATCGATACGGTAGGGTTTATTCACGAGTTACCCCCACCCTTAGTAGATTCATTTCGGGCTACCCTCGAAGAAGTAACAGAAGCAGATGCTTTGCTGCATTTAGTGGATTTATCCCATTCAGCGTGGGCTAGTCACATTCGTTCTGTAATGGCCATTCTCAGGGATATGCCCATTACACCAGGACCGATTTTAGTGGCATTTAATAAAATTGATCAAGTAGACAGTGATACCCTAGCGTTAGCGAAAGAAGAATTTCCTCAAGGAGTGTTTATTTCTGCTAGTAAACGTCTTGGACTGGAGACATTGCGTCAGAAACTAGTTGAGTTAGTTCACTATGCGATCGCAACTCAATAAACTGACTCAGGGTCATGAAAAATTCACCAAAATCGGAAGTTAGCTACTTTTAAACAAGTAGTATTATTGCCGTTTTCTTTCTTGCTAAGAGTGGATTTTTCCAACGTCTCTCACTACTTCTAGAGGACTACCACTATGGTACAAAGACTTAATAAACTGGATTAGCTTCATAAAAAATTCACATCTTTAAGCTAATAGATAGGGATAATTTAATTGTTAAAATCAAAACCAACTTCAAAATTTGATGCTTCGTTCTGGGGACGCCGATATCCTAAATTTCCTTGAACAAATCCAGTTGGCTCGCAACGTCCCGATTGGCTTAAGGTGCTATCGTCTGCGAACTATGTGCATGCATTTTGGGCGCTGGTTAAACTTAGAGCCAGAAGCAATGCGTCAGCTAGTTTTTTTGTGCTATTGCCACGGTTTAGGGAAAATTAGCATTCCCGATCAGATCCTGTTCAAAACAGGGCGGCTTACAGAAAAGGAGTGGACAAAAGTTAAGGAGTATCCTGAAGTTTCAGAACTGATTTGTAACCAGCATCCGCTCCTGAAGGAGTTTGCATTCTTAGTGCGTACCCACCAAGAGAGGCTGAATGGCACTGGTTATCCGGATGGGTTGCGTGGTGAGAAAATTCCTTACATTGTTCAGGTCTTTCAGCTGGTGAATGCGGCAGATGCTATCATCAGCAAGCGGCTATATCGTAACCGTAGTGACCCCCCAGGCATTCGCCCCTACTGGAAACAGGCGGTAGCAGAAATTACCAAAGAAATAAACCTTGGGGCAAGAGATCCAGAACTCTGTGAAAAGTTTTTCCGCTTTCTTGAACTATACTATCGAGGCGGTGGTTGAAGGTTAAATGTCAAAGGTGTAAACTTTAAAAAGTAAAGTTTAAGGTGTAAAGTTTAATAAAATAGTTGACTATAGCAATCCTAAATCATTTGTAAAATATGCAAAATCGTAAATCTTTACTGGGCAAAGGTTATAGCGATAGCTTCGGGCAATATATTTCACGAATCATATAGGATTGCTATAGTTGGTTTCACCTTTTTCTTTCTTAAGCTATTGCCAACGGGTCTTACAATTACGAAGCATCTCATCAATACCTGCTTCAATGGTTATAGAAATCCGCTGTCAATATAAATTCAGAAAAGGAACATTTCTCAAAACTTTATTCTTCATCCTTCATCTTTCATCCTTAATCCTACCCTACAAGGGACGCCTAGGGCGAACATCCTTCATCCTGAGACAGTTTCAACTGCTGCAAGTGATACACCCTAGGAGTATCAGTAAGGTTATATTGTAGAGGGGTGATGGTAATGTAGTTGTCGCGAATTGCCTGAACATCAGTAGGGATATCTTGAGGTAAGTGAATATGATCGGGTTGTTCAACATCCTCAATAACTTCACCAGCTAACCAGTAATAGATTTTGCCACGAGGATCAACTCGTTTCTCAAAATTCTCGATATAACGACGAACCCCTTGACGGGTGATGGCAATCCCAGCTATTTCTGAGAGCTTCACAGGTGGCACGTTGACATTGAGTAATGTTGTTTTTGGTAAAGGTTGCTCTGACAGCTGATTTAGGAGAGTTTTTGCAAATGAAGCCGCTACTTGAAACTCCTTTGAGGTGTAGGTGGCTAGACTGAAGGCAATGCTGGGAATCCCTCCGATTAACCCTTCCATAGCGGCTGAGACAGTGCCAGAGTAGAGCACATCAGTACCCAGGTTAGAGCCGTGGTTAATCCCAGAAAGCACTAAATCTGGTGCGCTATCCATTAATGCCCACAAAGCCAGCTTTACACAATCTGAAGGGGTTCCAGAACAAGACCAAGCAGTAACCTTGGGATGAAAGATGTGATCTATAACTTCAGCACGGATCGGGTCATGGAGGGTTAAACCGTGACCAGTTGCTGATCGCTCTCGGTCAGGACATACTACGGTAACATTATGCCCCGCTTCAGCGAGGGTGTTGGCAAGGGTACGTACACCAAGGGCAAAGATACCATCATCGTTGCTGATGAGCAATTTCATGAGATAGGATACTGCAGCCAAAGATAAAAGTCGCTGTTCGATTTTAATCTGAAATTGATATACTCTAAGACCGTTTACCCCACTCAGCCGACAATTTTTTCAGTAAAATGAAACAGTCCTGCATAAATGACAGGGGTTTCCGGTTCTTCTCTTAATAACCTAAAATTACTGATGACAAGCCTCAACGAGATTGAGACCCAACTAGCTACACTCAAAGAAGAAGCAACCATTGCGATCGCTTCTGCTGATACCTTGGAACAATTGGAACAGTTGCGCATTAATTACCTAGGCAAGAAAGGGCAACTGTCTCAGATATTGCGGGGAATGGGTAAGTTAGCACCAGCAGACCGACCTCAGATTGGTGCGATCGCAAATGTTGTCAAAGAAACCCTCCAGCAGAACCTAGAGCAGAGGCTCCAAGACCTGAAAGCAGCTGAAATTCAGGCAAAATTGCGTTCAGAAACCCTGGATGTGACTATGCCAGGGGTATATCGTCCCCAAGGTCGAATTCACCCCCTCAATAGCACCATTGATCGGGCCTTAGATATTTTTGTTGGTTTAGGCTACACCATTGCTACTGGCCCAGAGATGGAGACAGATTACTATAACTTTGAGTCCCTTAATACTCCCCCTGACCATCCGGCTCGGGATATGCAAGATACCTTCTACTTGCCGGATGGGAATTTGCTGCGTACCCATACCTCTTCGGTACAGATTCGCTACATGGAAAACCATGAGCCACCGATTCGGATTGTGGCACCGGGTCGAGTTTATCGACGGGATACCGTAGATGCTACCCACTCGGCAGTGTTCCATCAGATAGAACTGTTGGCAGTGGATGAAGGGATAACCTTTACCGACCTCAAAGGAACCCTTAAGGAATTTTTGGAAGCAATGTTTGGGGAAGAGTTAGAAGTACGTTTCCGTGCCAGTTATTTTCCTTTCACTGAACCTTCCGCAGAGGTGGATGTGCAGTGGAAGGGAAAATGGTTAGAAGTGATGGGTTGCGGTATGGTTGACCCCAATGTACTCAAGGCTGTAGGCTATGACCCTGAAATTTATACAGGTTTCGCTGCTGGTTTTGGAGTAGAACGTTTTGCCATGGTATTGCACCAGATTGATGATATTCGTCGCTTGTATAACAGTGATTTGCGCTTTTTGAAGCAGTTTTAGTATTGAATAGCGTTACTGATCCATCCAACGAAACTACCATTAATCAAAAAAAAATCACAAGGTAAACCAGAATCATCCAAAGGATAAGTTGACGATATAGCGTTGCTTATCCTTCTGATATCGCCAGGAAACTGATTCTGGGTCTTTATCCTGACTCCACTGCTTAAAATCAGGTTTGTCTCTTAATTCTTGGAGTTTTGCTGGTGCCACTCCTAATCGTTTAGCTAAGTCTTCTTCACTTAGTCCTTGGAGAAATTCGCTAAGTGAATTTAATTCTGGTGAGTTCATTCCCAAAAATTAGAGGATATCTGAAAATTCAAAAATAATTGTCTAGGCACACTAAAACAGCAAAAAAGATCTAGTTACCTGTTTGCCTGTTACCTGTTAACTGTTTTTAACCAAAACCCCTGGTTCTTTCTGAATCGGTAAAGCGTCTAATACATCAGTTTGAGCGCAATACTTTAAATCTTCATGACCATTGAGCCGCAGCAGGCGTTTTCCGTGACTAGCGTGATAGAACATCTCTAGTAATTTATCTTGCCACTGGGAGTAAAGTGCGATCGCACCAATTACTTCATCATTACCAGCCATGTCATCTACTGAGTCTCCGGTTTCTTCCATAAGTCTTTGACTAATTGCCCCAGCACAAACCGTGTCTTCTAGGGAGTAGGCTCCTTCCCAACCTGACCCCACTAGCCAAATAGTATCTGGTTTGTGGGTCAGTAAATACTCCACTGCTGCCACACGATTCACTAAGGCGGCGGCTAGGACTACCGGGGAATTTTGGACACGCTGTAAGGCACGGGTACCGTTGGTGGTACTGATGAATAGTCGCCTTCCCTCTACTCGCTCAGGTGTGCAAATCAAGGGCGAGTTACCCATATCACAGCCCTCTACCATTTTGCCACCCCTTTCCCCAGCTCTTAGCCGTTTGTCAGTGGGCCATTGTTCGCTGATTTGCATTAACTGGTCGATATCACTGAACACTTGCACGGCTTCAGCACCAGCATTTAAAGCTGTAGCCATAGTAGTCGTGGCTCGCAGGACATCAATTGCGATCGCACAGTCTGGTAAGGTGTCTGTGGGAGTTTCTTCCGGGGTGTGGTAGATAGATAGCTTCACGGCTTGGATATAGTTGGTTTTTGGACTGCTGAGATTTTCGTTGACATAACCAGCCTAATTAATCTTGGAGATTAAACTAGCCAGCCTAATGGCAGCCCAATTTATCGGGCACGACAGCCACAGATTATAGTATATTGGTTAGTCGGTTAAATCAAGGTCACCATACCAGAGTCTTTGAATGTAACAACTACGATGCATGGTACCTCTGGCACCCCCAATCTCAAGGCGACCCGCAGGAGCCCAGTCTTGCTGATCGCCTCTGCCATTAATGATCGGATGGATAAAGTCTTCTCGATCATGCTCTCGGCGGAGTGAGTTCCTCGGTTTCTAAGGGGTGTTTGAGATTAGGTGGCATGGGCTCATTCAGTGCTCGGTAAATCCCCGACAAATGTTCCCGGAACAGCTGGTCAAAGACGGCATCTTGGTTGGAGGAATGACCCTCACCAAACCACCAAAACCAGTCAGAACCTTCTGCTGCATACAAAGCTTCCCAAACTTCTGGATTATTTTCTTCCGTGGCTTCTGGATGCTTGGCTAAGGTTTGTCGTGCTGCACTTAGTAAGTCCCAAGCTCGATTCTTGACTGGGTCACCAATCCAAGTGGTGAAGCTACCATCTATCCAGGAACCACTATGTAGTTGACTTACCGGAATAGTTTCTGTAGGGGAAAATTGTTCAATAAACTCAGAAACCGTTACGAGTTTGATATGAGGATGATCACTCAGAGTTTGATAGAGGGATTTGAGGAAGGGTAAACCATCTTCGGAATAGTTTTCCCAGCAATTCTCTCCATCTAAAGCAATCGTGACTAGCCAAGGCTGTTCTAAACCGCTGCAAGCCTCAGATTGCTGGGGTTTCGAGGTGTCAGGGTTACACTCTGCGATCGCAAGGGAAGCGCGAATCCCCTCTAAATGTCCTACCAAATCAGCCGTTGCCTTAGTCGGCGACATTGACCCATAGGTAAAGCCAATCAAATCTGATAAGCGGTGGTCTCGAAACACAATCGCTAGGTCTTTGTGTTCTGTTTCTAGACGATAAGGGCGGTAAAGTAACTCTGGTTCGGTAACATTCCCCCTCTTATCCCGATGGAAATGGTGGTTGATACTGCAAGCCAATACTAATTCATCAGAGCACATCCAATTAAACCCAGCTTCGGCAATGTAAGGTAAAATTTCAGGACTGACTGACTGTTCGGAAGGCCATAGCCCACGTGGAGCTCGTCCAAATTTTTCTGTATACATCTGCCAAGCCTTCTGGAGGTGTCGGGGAATATCCTCCTCCCACTGAAATCGCTGTTGGGGTAGACTCATCTCAGGAACAGCTACATGACCAGAATTCGTATCCACTAACAACGGTAGAATAGGGTGAGTATAGGGACTTGTAGTTATTTCCAGTTGACCAGCATCTTGCATTTTCCGGTGCTGGGGGATGATGCGGCTGAGGATTTCGCGTTGCTTGGAGTAAATGCGCTGTCGGTCTGACAAAGTGAAGTTTCGCCCCTGCTCCAACCATCTAGCAATATCGGGATCATCCCAAAACAACGGATCAATCCACGCTAGGTTATGCCATGCTAGTAGATCGCTGTAATCCTCTAATGTCCAATTGTTTAGGCACCACTCTTTCCCTTGATCTTGGCGGCTCTCATACAGTTCCCGATAGCGGGGATGGGGGTCAATCAGGGTGTAGTGATTGGCATCAAAGAAATGTTCGATAATAAATTGCTTCTGGTGTTGAGTCAGTTGTTCAGTGGAGGTTAGCGCTAGGGTCAGATAAGGATCGAAAGCAGTACCATCAATGTAATCTTCTAGTTGCAAAATTAGAGTTGGTACTAGATTCACCGTTTGATGCAACTTAGGGTAGCTCTCTAGGAGCAGCACCAAATCTAGGTAATCTTTCGTGCCATGTAGGCGTACCCAAGGTAGATGATATTGGCCTGATGCCACCGAGGCACCCTTGTGGGATTTATAAATCGGTTGGTGCTGATGCCAGATAAAGGCAACGTATAGAGGATGAGACATGGTGCGATCGCTATCCTAAACCTTAACCATGATATCGGTCATCAGTCATCAGTCCTTAGTCATTAGTCATTTCTCACAGAAAGCTACCATTAACATAGTTATCATGAAATTACAATGTAGTTGAGGTTTATTATGTCAGAAACAATGGCACTCACTCCAGAAAATGTTGAAACAGTCCTGGATGAGATGCGTCCTTACCTGATCGCTGACGGTGGTAATGTGGAGCTAGTTGAGTTAGATGGTCCGACTGTTAAATTAAGACTCCAGGGAGCCTGCGGGTCTTGCCCTAGCTCTACCATGACCCTGAGAATGGGGATTGAGCGCCGCTTAAGGGAATTTATCCCTGAAATCGCTGAAGTCGAGCAAGTAATATAAGCTCAATACTCAGTTAATTAGTGCGGAGTGCTGAGTTTTTAGGCGGTTATACTTGCTCTGATATCGATTGGAAACAGTAGGGGCACGATCAGATCGTGTCCCTAAAAAATATCTGTCTTTCAAACCATTGCTAACCGCTATAAAATTTACATTGTATTTGTTAAAATAATCTCTTATGGAAAGGCTTACATGGAAAATAAAAGAGAAAAGATATAATAAACTATATAGGGATTTTGGGCAATTTAAAATAACTGTAACTGTTTTTGACAATTCATTGTCAAATCTTATGGGATGTCTTACTAACAACTAAGAAATAAAGTAATCAAATAACTAATGGCTTAATTAATAAAAAAATAATTCATCCCAGAGAAGAGATTGAAAGCCTTTTACCAGTACTCAGCAATTCTGTGAAGGTTGGAGCCGATAATGGAGGACTGAAGCAATAACCCTGAATTTCATCACACTTATGACCACACAGGAAAGCCAGTTGGCTAGCTGTCTCGACCCCTTCCGCCACCACCTTCAAGTCGAGACTGTGAGCCATTTGCAAAATCGCAGTAGTAATGGCTTCGTTTTTTACATCCTCTGTAAGTTGGCAAACGAAAGAACGGTCAATTTTTAACACATCAAAGGGAAATAGTCTCAGATAGCTCAGAGAAGAGTAACCGGTTCCAAAATCATCAATGGAGATCTGAATACCACGGGACTTTAACTGTTTTAAGGTAGCGATCGCATGGTCTGGATTCTCCATGAGGGTACTTTCGGTTAATTCCAATTGCAAATATCTCGGGTCAAGTTCGGTTTCTTCAAGAATTGCTACGATGGAGTCACTGAGATTGGGTTGATTAAACTGATGTCCCGATAAATTTACAGCGATTTGTACTGGGGACAAGCCTTGAGTTTGCCAGAGTTTGGCTTGGGTACAGGCTTTTCGGAGTACCCACTCTCCTAGAGGCACAATCAAACCAGTTTTCTCAGCTAGGGGAATGAATTTAGTTGGAGAGATTGCTCCCAATTCTGGATGATGCCAACGGATTAAGGCTTCTGCTCCCTCGATTTCTCCAGTTCTCAGATTTACTTTGGGCTGATAGTGAACTTGAAGTTCATCCTTTTGCAATGCTTGGCGCAATTGTAATTCTAGCCATAGGGCTTGTTGGGATTTGTCACCAATCGAGGCAATATAAAATTCGTAAGCCTTCTGTCCTTTTTGTCCAGCATTTTGTCTGGCTCGGTTGGCATGGGTGATCAGGGTATTTAGATCAAGGGCATCCCTACCAAAGCAGGCAATGCCGATTTTAGGGGTCAGGACAATCTCATATTCTCCTATAGTAAAGGGTAAGGATAAAGCATCGATCAGTGTTTCCGCCATCAGCCCTATCTCTGTCTGGTTAATTGTAGTAGCTAGCAAGATCACAAATTGATCTATCCCTAAGTTAGCCACTGTATCCAAAGGTCCAACCCTACCAAGAAGTCGTTTGGCCACTGCCTGAAGTAACAAATCACCACTAACAGGGCCTAGGGTATTGTTGATCTGATTAAGTTGGTCAAAACTTAAAGACAGCACTGGCATACGACGATAACGTCCCTGTCGTTGTATCAGTAGTTGATTAAATCGCTCTTCTAGCAAAAGTCGGTTCGGTAAGTTAGTAACCTGGTCATAACGGAGTAGATAGTCCAGTTGAGCTTGCACTTTTTTCAGTTCAAGATGATGGCACTTGGTTTGATAAAGTCGTTTTTGTAGTCGAGTAGCGATCGCATCTAGCAATTCCTGGCGCTTAACAGGCTTGATCAGATAATCATCAGCTCCTAACCTCATGCCCATACGCCAATCTGACCAGTCAGCTTTGGAGCTGAGGAAAATAAAGGGAATCGCAGCAGTTACGGGATGTTGCTGTAGAGTCTTTAAAACACCATAACCATCTAGCTTAGGGATGATGATATCACAAATAATTAAATCTGGCTGCTGGTTTTGAGCAAGCTTGACTCCACTGCTACCGTTGTCACTACTAATCGTTTCAAACCCTTCTGCTTTGAGCAGGGTAAGGAGCTTCTTCCGAATTATTGGCTCGTCTTCAATTACTAGAATCTTATTCATACTGGTTTGGACTTAAATCAGGTGTAGTGGACATAAAAGGTGACCTTGAACAGGGTTTTGCGAAGGAACAGCGTAAAGATAGAACGAGGTATTTCAAGACTGCAAGGGATCGCCCACAGTCCGATCACAGTAGCGAAAGCAGGTTTCTTTGGTGTAGCTGCGTTTCGGTACAGGTGTCGGCTACTAACTCAGTAGTATTGGGAGGTATGTTACCTAGACTTGGTATTAGTAATGAGGTAAGTAGATACTTCATCATTGTTTTCTGTTGGTAGTTATTTGGAACTATTAACTGAGTATATTAGTATCTTAATTTACTATAAATTTTTCTTTATAGAAATAAAAAAATATGCTTATCTTTGATAATTAAGGGGTAATATAGGGGCGGCTTTGTATAAGAATTAACAATTGTAATGATATTCACCAAAAATTCACATTATTTTTTGAGTCTTATTAAAGAATAATTAATGAATAACTATCGCTAGCATAGGGGTTATTCGATATTTAAAAAAGAGTCAACTTTATCACTACCTTGTGTCAATAAACATTTGTACACAATGGGTTAAAGCACGTGTAAGTATTTTAAAGTTTTTAAAGGATTTTACTTAAATTCGATTATGATTAATTAGCGATTAATCAGCCGTCAAGATTTATGAGCTATCCATCCGGTAGTTTTATCAAAACTTATTTTTGGGATAATTGGACTGTAATTCAGCATAATTTTGCTGAATTTGGTAGATAAAGAAGATGATAATCATTAAAAGGGCACATTTAAATTGATAGCTTTTCATGTAGAGGCTGATTAATAGGCATTAGCAGTAAGCAGGGATCCACCCTGATTGCCCCGCAACCAAGCTCGAAGGGCGGTTAACCCTTAACCCTCAGTCAAGCCTCAACATCACCCTGTAACTTTTGCTGTGCCAATTAGATGGTTAACAACTTACTAAGCTTACCAAGCGGGTTTATAAACGATTTGTAAACACCCAGAAGGCCAAAAGTTATTGTAGTGCTGGTCTATTGTCCGTCTGATCGTTCACAACCTATTTATTTTGGCTATATAATTATTGAATTTTAAGTAATTTTTATTCCAATAACTCATAGAGTTAATCATTATAATTTTCCTCACACCTAAACCACGATATCAGTTATTAATTAATCTATTGTTACCTCAGGAGAGGATTAGCGCATCAACCGTATGACTAAATAAGTATGGGCATAATCACTTAATTTAACTTAGATAGGTTATAGTTATTTTACTTACGCCCTTCGATATAGCTAACATCACCCACATTGACCCTGAATTCATACCTATAAGTCATCTATCTACTGCTGTAACCCCCTTGTTATCGCTAGTTATAGCAATGACTCCAGTACTATAACCTGCTAATAGAAAAAAAAAGCAACTGCAGTCAATATTTAGTACTTATGGCTGATAGTTTACGAGCTATTACGTATTTTTACATATGCATTTCAGGATGACTACCCTAGAAAATCCGTTAAATCTCGAATGCCGAAAGTAGTATAGGTGAGTTTTCCTAGATATTGAAGGCTAGCCTAGCTGAAAAACAAGCTACTAGCTAACAACCAGGGTCAGTATCATCCTAGACCCAGGGACTATTTATATATCTTTGTGTTCTCAATTTAGGAAAAATTCTCCATGGCTCAACGAAAGTCAACGAAGCTTCGTCGTAGATACTTACGACCATTAGTCAGTGCTTCCCTCATTCTCGGTAGTTTGTTTCAGCTAGCAGTACCTGTATTTGCGGATGGAACTGATGCTGGTGTACAGATTATTAACCAGTCGGAAGCTACCTATGAAGACCCCAACAATCCAGGGGTTACCATCGACGCGACCTCAAACACCGTAATCGTTGAGGTCGCTGAAGTTGCTGGTTTGTTGGTTACACCTGATGGTGTTAATGACGAAAACCTCGGTAGTATTGCTACTGGTGATATTCTGGAATTTGACTTCCAGATTACCAACATTGGTAACGAAGAAACCAATATTGCTATTCCTGGTATTGATAACATTACCACCATTGGTTTAGATCCTGCGACTATAACAGTCACAGCTGACTTGAATGGGGATGGCGATTTCGAGACAACTATTCCACCAACTGGTTTCAATACACAAACTGCAATACCAGCTACAATACCCGGTCCCATTCCTGCTGATGAAAGTATTAAAGTAAGGGTTACAGGTACAGTTATTGAAGATGAAGCAGGACTTCCGATTAATGTCCAGTTAGGTGATACCGGAGCTAACGACAACAGTCCTGCTACTCAAAACCAGCCGGATGCTGATGATGGTCCCAATGATAACGAAGTTCGTACCGTAGATGCTGATCCTACCGAAGCTCCAGTCAATGGTGAGCGTGAGGCTGCTGCGTTCCAAGAGGTCTTACTCGCTACAGAGATTAAGGAACTAGCCACCATCACTGTTCTCAAGCGAATCATACCTGAGAGTAATATTGCACTAGTTAATAACAATGGCTCGCCTGATGATGCTAGCGATGATAAAATTACTTATCGCTTAGACTTCCGGGTTGAATCCTCTAACCCAGCGATTAATTTCCAAGCTGCGGATCTCGAAGGAACTGCTATTACCCTTGATGGTGCGCCAGTCCAGCGGGTCTTGGTTTCTGATGTCATTCCCGAAAATACAGAATTTGATGATGAGGTAACGCCTACTGCGCCAGATGGCTGGACAGTGGTCTACTCTACTGATGACCCAGCGGTGACTGGTCGTGACGCCCTGAGCGTAGACTGGTCTATTACTCCGCCAGCTGCTAATTTGATTAAGCGTATTGGTTTCATTGCTGAAGGTCCTATTACTGCAGGAACCTCCACTGAAGGTGATACCGATGGCTTCAGCTTTGGTGTAATCACCAGTGGGTTGCCCGTTGCTGGTGGTGAAGTTGCTAACATTGCTCAGGCATTTGGTGAAACTGTCGGTGACCCAACGGATGAAGTGGTCTACGATGAATCCGGTGACCAAAATCCCAACAACTACAATGATGATGGTACACCACCGGATGAGACTGGTACCGACTTCAACCCAGCTACAGACCTTGGTATTGCCAATCCCAGTGCTGATGGTGTTGATGAAGACAATGACAACACAGGTGAAGGGCCTAAGGGTGAAGACACTGTAGTTACCATTACTGCAGACATTGAGACTACCAGTCAAATCCTGAATGGTCCAGAGAATCGACCCAACGCCATTGGTCCAACCAATGACAATGATGACTTCACTAACCAGTCCACAACTATTCCAGCTGGAACAGCTCAGGGTATCGACATTGACCCAGGTGCGGTGACCTTCGACAATACCGTTGAGAACCCCAATGCTACTAATTTAGATAACGTAACCTTGTTGCCAATTGCGCCTTCAGTCGGTAATGCGGCGACTAATGACCCTCAAGTTAATCCTCAATTCACCACTCCAGTAGACTTTGGACCAGATAACCAGATTCCTGATAACACTACGGTCACGATCAGGTACGAGCCAGAGACAGGTGATGTTCAGGAAGCAACCTATACCTACACTGCAGCTGGCGGTTTTACCACTACGGATCCAGCGGTTAATGTTGGTACTCTCACACCAGGTCAGCAATTGGATTACGAGGTAATTGTTGACTTACCTGAGACAGCTCAAGTTCAGGGTTACGGGATTCCGATTGTTGCTTTTGTGGACAACAACCCGAACGGAGACTTTGATGTCACTCAAGAAACCGTCTTCAACATCACTATTGACCGTCCCTACACTGGTTATATGCAGATGCTGAAAGAAGCTCGGATTCTGGATACTGATGGTGTAACAGTGATTCAGGACTTCACGGGCGGAGATCCCACAGGTGATCAGGAAGGTACCCTCACAGAAGGGGCTAAGCCTGGTCAGTTTATCGAGTACCGAATTACCTACACCAATATCTCTGAACCACTAGTGGGTGCTGGTAACGTAGTTTTGGATGCTAACAACTTCACCATTACTGAGGATGGCACTGCAGCTCCTAACAACTGGGTTACTGTAACCACTCACGAGCAGGGAACTGAGCCATCTCAGGGTGATGTGGAGTACTTCAACAATACCTTATCCTTTGGAAATAGTGACCCAGCTAGCGGTGAAGAAGTGACTAGGTATGTCAATGAAGTTGGTACTGTTGCTCCTGGCGACAATGGATCCTTTGTCTTCCGTCGTAAGGTTGACTAATCCTTGATGGTCTGAAGTAGGAAGTATAGCGTTTGTATTTAGGTTGTAAACACACCTATTGCCGAAAAAGGCAAGCTAGCAATAGGCAAGCTAGCAATAGGAACCCACCCCTAACCCCTCCCAGGAGGGGAAAGAGATACGGAGTTTGATTGGACAATAAAAAAAGACGATACAGGTTTACATCTCAAATACAAACGCTATATGACGTAGAAAGTATGAAGTATGAAGTAGGAATTATGACATGATACGTGTAACTCCTAGTTCTTGACCACGTTTTGAGTCAAGCTTTAGTGAGCGACTAATCAAGTTATTTCAGGCTACCCTACGGGAACGCTATCCAGCCCACAGCCTTCCTACTTCACCCTTCAACCTTCAGCGTTCTATAAAATTGTTCTAATTCTCAAGAGGTTTATTGCAAATGAAACGTTCATCAATTCTAGGTTTGGGTGCGATCGCATTAATTGTTGCTGTGCCTTTTGTAGGTAAGACTCCTGTATTAGCTGGTTTACAGGAAGCTGGGGAAGTGATTGTCCAAAACATCATGCGCCCCAAAGTGCAGTTGAAATTAGTGGCTAAGAAGAAGATAGTAGAAGTTGATACTGAAGGTAAAGAAAATATTACTTGGCAATCCCTAGAGAACAAAGCCATTGTCAAACCAGGAGATACCCTTCGTTACACTGTCAAAGGTGAAAATTCTGGGGAAGTGGAAGCTGACAATCTGATGGTTACTCAACCCATTCCACGCGCTACCATGTATATCCTTGATTCTGCTAGCAACAGCAATGGAGCAACGATAACTTACAGCATTGATAATGGAGAGACTTTTATAGAACAACCTACTATTGAAGTCACCCTTGAAGATGGCACAGTAGAAACTAAACCTGCCCCTGCTTCAGCTTACACTCACGTTCGCTTTGAGTTTCCCGAAGCCCTCGATCCCAAAGCAGTTTTAGAAGCATCTTATGATGTCACTGTTCGCTAGTAATTAACAATTAGCGATTAGTGATTAATGATTAGTCATTAGCAATTGGTCATTTGTAAATACAAATTAAATATTATTAATTACAAGTGACTTATAAATAAAAACTCATAAATAAAGACTAATGACTAATCACTTAAGATAATACTTATGTTATTTATTTTTATAACATAAGTACAGGGAATTAAAGAATTAATTGAATAGCTAATATTACTCACTCTGTTCGTTTTAACAGTTTTTATTTGGCTAAATAAATTCATTATTAAAACTTACAATTTAATGAATGATAAGTCTTAATAATGATAATTAGGAATTAGAGATTTTAGGAAAAAGCGTCTTACAGCATTTTACACCATTGTTATTGTAGCTATTTCGCTTCATAGTAGGTCAGACTACTATAGTCTAAAACCTAAAAACTATAGCATTATAAGTTTTAATAAAACATAAATAATGAAAAAAATATAAGCGCAATTTGCGCTATTTTTTGCTTAAATTTGCGTTTTTTATAGAAAAAAAACACAAAAATAGCTCAGGGGGTGACAAGCTAATTTAAAATCTTACAGGGGTTAGGTTTTAGGGGTTAGGTGAAGCGTGAAGATTGCCCTTGCGGGATGGATTGATAAAAACTATCATTGACGTTGTTTGGTAAAAATTGCTTCAATTGCTGGGAAATAAAAATGACTCATCGCGCTCATTTTACCCAAAACCTAAAACCTAAAACCTAACACCTAACACCTAACACCTAACACCTATCTAGGTTTGAGCTTTGTTGTTACCCCGTGATCAAAAATAGTATTAAATCAACCAAAAAATAACCGAAAAAAATTTTAAATTTTATAAAAAAACCGAACTTGAATTAACAAAAATATCCAGTGATTTACTATCAAAATGTGCCAATCAACCCCTTACTGGAAGAAGCGTTTCCCAAAGCTGCTAGCAACAGCTTTAATAGCAGGTATTTTACCCACATCTCCACCAGTACTATCGCAAACTCAAACAACTGAAGTTTCAGCAACAACTGGTCAGACACCGCTACAGTGTACAGCTCCTGAAACAGTAGAAGCAACTGTGATCAATCAAGTCACTTATCGGTACCAAATGCCTCGTGGTCCAAGGGGAAGATTCTCTCGACCTAGTGAATTATTTATTACTGGTACTTCTGCAAAAGTCAACAGTGAAATCTCTAAACAAGGAACTCTCAATCTGGTATCTCAGGGGATTCAAGATGGGGAAGGCCAGTTGGTATTTGGCTTAGGTGCTATGACTGATGCCCTGGAGGATGAACTAGTCACCTTGGGCTTTACTTCAGAAGAAGCCAGCAATGCCAGTATCGAAGCGGTAATGAGTTTTGCTAATTCATCCACTGACACTACTGCTGATCAAGTCATCACTGCTGCCAAAACTGCTATTGAAGAAGCAATACCGAATAAAGCTGCACTCTTAAATGGGGAGAATAGTCAGACAGATCAAGTCATAGCTCTAGTGTTTACTGGACTAGCTCAACAAGGCTTAGAATCCATTGGTATTGCTGAAGCCGATGCCGCAACTGCTGAAAATACCGCAGCTGGCTTAATTCCAACTGACTTAAGTACCACTACTTTTACCGAGATTCGCCAGCAAGCATTTGATGAAGCCCTCAATGCTATCCCTGAACAACAACAACTCCTAATCCAAGCTAAAGACTCTCTTGAGCAAGACCTAGGAAATATTCAGTCTGGTCAGGGGTCGCGGGTGCAATCGGGAGATATTGTCAGTTTCCGTTATGCCTTGCTTAACACTGGGGAGGCAGCGATTGAAGTAGAAACTCCCCAAGCCAGCGTGATTGCTCAAAGTGGCTTGGTGGGTTCAGCTTCCATTGGCAATGTTACTGTTGAGGGTTTGGAGGAAACCCCGGAAACCCTGACAATCGAGCCTGGGCAGGAGGTGGTGCTGAATGTGCAAGTGGCAGTTAATGCTGCTGCTGAAGACAACGATGAGCAAACGATAGCTCTAGGGTTTAGCAGTAATTGCGGTCAAGACAATACCTCCTTACAAACGGCACAACAGACCATAGCTACTATAGCTCCTACACCAGACCCCAACATCGAACTGATTGACCCGTTTGGGGAAATCCGGGGTTGTGACAATGAACTGTTGGATGACTATACCGGATTTAGTGTTGGCTTATTTGATCCAGACCCCAATGACCCTACAGGATTCTTGAATGCTGTAGAACTTACCACCACTGAAGTTCCCGATGACCCAAATAACAACATTCCTGAAGGGATTCAACCTAATACTACTAATGCTAATCCCTATTTCGTTACTAATGAGGACAATGAAAACCGAGGTAGATACAGCTTTCTGTTTGATCGAGACCGAGGTCAGTTAGACCAAGGTCGAAGCTACATTTTGGTGGTTAATCCACCGGCTAATAGCAATTTCCTCCAACGGCGGATTCGGCTGACTATCACTAATGTTGATGAAGTGCAAAGTATAGTTTCCTATACTGCTACGTCTGTAGATGGTCTACCGATTAGTACCGATGCCAATCCCACAGAGGTACAGGGTGAATTCCTGATTCGGAATGCGGAACGGGAAGGTCTAGTTTTGGGATTGTTGAATGTAGATACAGGTATTTGTGACCTTGAATCGATTCGGATTACCAAGAGCGCAGGGCGAGCTACGGCTGAACCAGGAGATACTATCATCTACCGCCTCTCTGTGCGCAATCTAGCCAGTAGTGCTGTGGTTGACATTGTAGTCACTGACGACTTACCCCTAGGATTCAAATTCCTTGAAGATTCTGTCCGGGGCGAGTTACAGCAACAATCAGTGGAGATTGAAACCACACAAGATGGGGCAAGAATTACTTTCACGACAACAGAGCCAATTCCAGAAGGTGGAGTATTGAACATTGCTTATGGAGTGCAAGTCACTCCAGATGGCATCCGGGGTGACGGGGAGAACTCAGCTATTGTTGCTGCGGAACGGGATGACAACGGTTGGGAGATCAAAGATGGTCCAGCGGTTCATCGAGTACGAGTTGATCCCGGCATTATTTCGGACTGCGGTACCTTACTAGGTCGAGTATTTGTAGACAAAAACTTTGATGGTCATCAGCAACCAGGAGAACCGGGAGTTCCTAATGCGGTGATCTTTATGGAAAACGGTAACCGAATTACTACTGATGCCAATGGTCTGTTCTCGGTTAAGAACGTTCTACCGGGATACCACACTGGAGCTTTAGACCTGACTAGCCTTCCAGGTTACACCCTAGCTCCCAATACCCATTTCAGTGAAGGCAACAGTCAATCCCGACTCGTGCGTTTAGAGCCTGGTGGTATGGCACGCATGAACTTTGCAGTCACCCCGACCTTCAACGAAGAGGATCAGCAATGAAAGTAACTAATAAATATAACATATCTTGTAAACTACAGCTAATGGGAGCGATCGCAGGTAGCGTCACCATGGTGCTGTATCCTGCGATCGCTGAAGCTGAATCAAGCCAAGCAGCAGAGGATAAATTACCAGTCATTGACCTGAATCCAAGTCAACTACCTAGTCTTGATCTCAAACAAGAACCGATCCTCAGCTTCAATCCCGCTCTGGTTCCCTCCCTAAACCAAAATGAGCGATCAACAACAATTGGTCTAAGACAGCGTTCCAGTTTTAACATCAACGATGGACAATTTCCTAGGGTCGATCTCAGGTCAGATCAACGTTTTAGGCTCAACCTGAAACGAGAACCTATCGTTAGTTTCAACTCCACTCTGACTCCTTCACCAGTCCAACAGACAGAGCCCTCCTCAGACATCGCCCTCGCACCTGTAGTGAACTTGAGTAAAGGTTTGCTACCTAGTTTTGCTCTACTGCCTGGTCAACTACCTCAGCTGAATTCACCAAAAGCTCTACTTGCTAATCTAGACCTGAAACAACAGCAAAGGGTTAGTCTTAACAATAGTGTTAATACTGAAGCTAGACAAACTATACCGATTGCAGCAAGTCGGTCATCTCAAGAGATTGCGATAGCACCTAGTATCAATTTCCAACAGGGACAATTACCTGAGTTTGCGGTTAATCATGAATTACCTAATATCGATTTAACTAACGATAAGTTAGATAACCTTCAACTGCGTTCCCGTAGCGTGGCCGTAGGCCAATCGCCCCAACGGGTTAGTCTCAACAAGAGAGTTAATCGAGAAGCTAGAGAAACTATACCGATACCAGCAAGTCAGTCAAATCAAGAGATTGCCATAGCAGCTAGTATCGACTTCCAACAGGGACAATTACCTGAGTTTGGGGTTAATCGTGAATTACCGAAGATAGATTTAAGTAACGATAAGTTAGATAACCTTCAACTGCGTACCCCCGAAAGGGTTAGTCTCAACAAGAGAGTTAATCGAGAAGTTAGACAAACTATACCGATACCAGCAAGTCAGTCAAATCAAGAGATTGCGATAGCAGCTAGTATCGACTTCCAGCAGGGAGACTTACCTGAGTTTGGGGTTAATCGTGAATTACCTCAAATAGATTTAAGTAACGATAAGTTAGACAACCTTCAACTGCGTTCGCGTAGCGTGGCCGTAGGCCAATCGCCCCAACGAGTTAGTCTCAACAAGAGAGTTAATCGAGAAGCTAGAGAAACTATACCGATACCAGCAAGTCAGTCAAATCAAGAGATTGCGATAGCAGCTAGTATCGACTTCCAACAGGGAAAATTACCTGAGTTTGGGGTTAATCGTGAATTACCGAAGATAGATTTAACTAACGATAAGTTAGATAACCTTCAACTGCGTACGCCCCAACGGGTTAGTCTCAACAAGAGAGTTAATCGAGAAGTTAGACAAACTATACCGATACCAGCAAGTCGGTCATCTACTGAAATTGCCATTGCAGCTAGTATCGACTTCCAGCAGGGAAAATTACCTAACTTTGAGGTTAATCGTGAATTACCTCAAATAGATTTAACTAACGATAAGTTAGATAACCTGGAGCTGCCTACGCCCCAAAGGGTTAGTCTCAACAAGAGAGTTAATCGAGAAGCTAGAGAAACTATACCGATCCCAGCGAGTCAGTCAAATCAAGAGATTACAATAATCGCATCTAGTATCAATTTCCAACAGGGACAATTACCTGAGTTTGCGGTTAATCGTGAATTACCTAAGATAGATTTAAGTAACGATAAGTTAGATAACCTTCAACTGCGTACGCCCCAAAGGATTAGTCTCAATCCTACGGTTAATCCTGAAGTTAGACAAACTATACCGATCCCACCAAGTCAGTCACCTACTGAGATTGCGATAGCATCTAGTATCAATTTCCAGCAGGGAAAATTACCTGAGTTTGCTGTTAATCGTGAATTACCTAAGATAAATTTAACTAACGATAAGTTAGACAATCTTCAACTGCGTGCGCCCCAACGGGTTAGTCTCAACAAGAGAGTTAATCGAGAAGCTAAACAAACTATACCGATACCAGCAAGTCAGTCAAATCAAGACATTGCCATTGCAGCTAGTATCGACTTCCAACGGGGACAATTACCTGAGTTTGCTGTTAATCGTGAATTACCTAAGATAGATTTAACTAACGATAAGTTAGATAACCTTCAATTGCGCTCCCAGCAAAGGGTTAGTCTCAATCCTACGGTTAATCCTCAAGCTAGAGAAACTATACCGATCCCAGCAAGTCAGTCAAATCAAGACATTGCTTACGCACCTGGTATTGATATCAAAGTTGGAGACTTACCCAACTTTGATATCAATGGTAATCAATTACCTAAGATAGATTTAACTAACGATAAGTTATATCACCTTGAGCTGGGTACGCCCCAAAGGGTTAGTTTTAATAGTATCAATAATGAAGCTAAAGAAACTCTACCGATTCCAGAAACTCAGTTAGACCAAGACATTGCTTATGCACCTGATATTGATATCCAAGTGGGAGACTTACCTAAGTTTGCGGTTAATAGTGAATTACCATTATTAGATTTAACTAAGGATAAATTAGACAACCTGGAGCTGGGTACGCCCCAAAGGGTTAGTTTTAATAGTATTAATCGAGAAGCTAGAGAAACTCTACCGATTCCAGAAACTCAGTTAGACCAAGACATTGCGTACGCACCTGATATCGATATCCAAGTTGGAGACTTACCCAACTTTGAGGTTAATCGTGAATTACCTAATATCGATTTAACTAACGATAAGTTAGACAACCTGGAGCTGGGTACGCCCCAAAGGGTTAGTTTTAATAGTATCAATAATGAAGATAGAGAAACTCTACCGATACCAGAAACTCAGTTAGATCAAGACATTGCTTACGCACCTGATATCGATATCCAAGTTGGAGACTTACCTAACTTTGAGGTTAATCGTGAATTACCATTATTAGATTTAAATAAGGAGAAATTAGACAACCTTGAGTTGCCATCCCAGCAAACTGTTAGTCTTAATCCTACGGTTAATCCTGAATCAATCCAGCAGATAGAAGCATCACCAGCAGTAATTGAACCGAGTCAGGAGCAACTAATCAGCTTTAACTTAAGACAGGAGCAATTAGCAAGCTTTGACCTAACAGACAAACAACTTCTAAGTCTGGATTTGACACAGGAGTCATCACTCAACCTTGACCTAAAACCAGTTGAACTCCCAACAATTGCTTTTGCGGAATTAGGAGAAGAGTACCAAAACACTCTCGAAATCGCCAACTACTGGATACGGCAAAGAAGACGCAACCGCCGAAATAGACGCCGAGAACAAAGAAGAGAATCGACTCCATCTTCTACCTCTAAACCAAAATCATCCTATGTAAAAGTACTTGCCCCTACTTCAGAGAAGGTATTAGATATCCCAGCAACTAGCATTATTTTACAATATGCTTTGGGAGCTGAAGTGGAACTTCGGGTCAATGGTAAACTGGTAGACCCCTCCTTCATTGGACGGACAGAAACAGATACACTAACTAATCTTATCACTCGAACTTGGTATGGTATTGTCCTTAGGGAAGGGGAAAATACGATCACTGCCACTATCGCTGGATCAGATAACGTAATTTCTATACCGGTACAAGTAAGGGGAACACCCGATAAACTGGTTGTGGAAACCCGCGAGGCTCGTATCCCAGCCGATGGACGTTCTCTAGCAACGGTTAAGGGTCGGTTATTGGATAAATTCGGTAATGTCTCTCACCGGGATAGCATTGTTACCTTATACAGCAGTGACGGTGAGTTCGTTGGTGTAGACCAAAACCCAGACCAACCGGGATTTCAGGTAGAAGCTCGAAAGGGGCAATTTAGCACTGAACTGCGCTCAGGCTTAGACGCTAAAACGATTCGGATTAGTGCTGCTAGTAATGATTTAGAAGCCTTTACCCAAATGCAGTTTGAAACTGCACTACGCCCGAGTTTAATAACTGGCGTGATCGATATGCGTTTGGGAACTGAAGGGACAGACTTTTTCAAGGGCTTTCGGGACTTTTTACCAGAGGATGAAGATGATGACACTAAATTTGACATCCGATCCGCTGCTTTCTTCACTGGAAGCCTTGGCAATTGGTTAATCACTGGGTCATTTAATACTGACCATGCCTTGAACAAAGGCTGTAATTGTAATGATAGTAATCGGTTATTTCGGGAGTTCCAATCCTCTGAACAAGACTATCCCGTTTACGGTGATAGTTCGACAGTGGATGTAACTACTCCTTCTATAGATAATCTCTATCTGAGGCTAGAACGCTCTGGGACAAAAGTAGGAATAGAAGCGGACTATTTGATGTGGGGGGATTACAACACTGAGGAGTTTTCTAGACGCTCTCAGCTATTTACTTCCACGAGGCGCAAACTCCATGGCTTCAAGACTAATTACAACTTTGGTAAGTTTCAAGTTACTGGATTGTTCGCCAATAATGTAGAAGGCTTCCAGCGGGATACGATAGCCCCTGATGGTACTAGTGGTTTTTACTTTCTGTCTCGGCGACTATTGGTTCCTGGTTCAGAAGAGGTTTACATCGAGTTAGAAGAACTACAGCGACCTGGTACTGTAATTCAACGAGAACGTCTGAGTCGGGTCAGTGATTATGAAATTGACTATGACCGTGGCACCTTATTGTTCAACCAACCAATGTTACGAACTGACTTGGATGAAGAAGGACAAGTCTTAGTGCGGCGGATTGTTGTTACTTATCAATTTGATGGGGATAGCGAAGATACTAATATTTACGCAGGTCGGTTTCAATACAACTTCTCTCGGGAACTTAATCAAGAAAGTTGGCTCGGCGCTAGCTATCTACGGGAAAATCAGGGAGCTAGAGACTTTGAACTTTATGGTGTGGATGGTTTATTCTCCTTTGGGGAGAATGTTCAATTAATCACAGAATACGCTCACTCTACCAATGATTCTGACGAATTAGGCTTAGTCAGCGGTTCAGCCTACCGCGTCCAACTAGATGGGAAATTTGGTGATGCTTTCTCCGGTAAGGCTTATTTGCGCTCCACTGAAACTGGCTTTGCCAATAACGCTACCATTAGCTTTGTTCCTGGTCAAACCCGTTATGGTGGTCAGTTTCAGGCCAAAGTGACTGATACGACTAGTTTTCGGGTACAGGTAGACCGGGAAACTAACCGAGGTATAGCTCCCCGAGTTGTTAATAGTTTCGGTGATTTATTCGACCCCCGTACCGAACCCCAGGCTGGTAATCGGGTGGATAATTCTCTAACTACTGTAATTGCGGGGATTAAGCAACGTATTGGTCCGGGTAGCCTCCAACTCGACTGGGTGTTTCGCGATCGCGAAGACCGTAAAGATGACTCTAGAAGTCGTACATCGAATCAGTTGCGATCGCGTTTTAAGATGCCCTTAACTGATAGGCTCACTTTTCAGGCTCTCAATGAACTAACCCTATCCAGCGAAACCGATTCAGTGTATTCAGACCGCACTGCGATCGGATTAGACTGGCGAGTGTATCGAGGAATTACCATCAATATCGGACAACAATGGTTTACCCGAGGACAATTTGAGGGGCAGGAAATTACCCATCTTGGTATCAGTGGCGATTACAATCTTGGCTCTGATACCACTATCTCTGGACGTTACTCCATTGTTGGCGGATTAGATCAGATGACCGGTCAGGGCGCTATCGGCTTGAAGCAGGGCTGGACGATTTTTCCTGGTATGCGACTAAACCTTGCTTATGAGCGGGTATTAGGTAACTTCCTTGGAGACAATGCTGCTGCTGATCAGTTCAGTCAACCTTACGCTTTTGGTCAAGGAGCTTCTGCCCTTGGATTTGAGAGTGGAGAAAGCTACAGTATCGGTTTTGAATTCACTGACAGTCCTGATTTCAAAGCCAGTTTCAAATGGGAGCATCGTTCTTCTAATCGTGGCAACAACACTGTAATTACTGGTGCCGCCTCTGGGAAATTGTCTCCTGCTATAACTGCTTTGTTTAGTTATCGACAGGCGAATGGTGCTAATCAAAGAATTAGGAGCCGATTAGGAAATTCGATCAATCTTAGGGTAGGTGTTGCTTACCGCAATCCCGCAAGCGATAACTTTAACGCTTTAATGCGCTATGAGTTTCGCCAGAATCCTGCTACTATTCCCGATACGATTTTATTGGGCAGTGGTAGTGGTTATAACGAACATCTATTTTCCGGCGAAATGATCTATGCTCCCAACTGGCGATGGGAATTCTACGGTAAATATGCTTTGCGTTATAGTAGATCCTATTTATCCAATGATTTAATCGGAGATAGCACCATTCATCTCGGTCAAGTCCGAGCATCCTATCGTCTAGGCTACAACTGGGATGTAGTCGGTGAAGCTCGCTTGATCTCTCAACCTTCAGCGGACTACTTTGAAAATGGCTTCCTGATTGAAACTGGCTACTACCTAACTCCTAGTTTGCGCCTTGCTGCTGGATACGCTGTTGGTCATATTGACGACTACGACTTCCGTGGATCTCGTTCCGCCAGTGGTCCTTATTTAGGACTTACTGTAAAACTTGATGGGCTGATTGGTAATCTATTTGGCGGCTTTGGCAATCAAAAGGTAGCACCACCCCAACAGCAGGAATCTCAAACTGAATCCATTGTTGAAGATAAGCAAGACCAAGACAATCCCAAAAAAATTAACCAACCTGTGGTTGAAGAAGGGCTAGAAGACAACAGCAAACCCCTTTCTAATGACAAATCAGAAGACGACAACACACAAGCAAGAATAATAGAAAAAAAATAGTATTTTCGGGTACTTGACAATTGGCAATTTTAGTATAATTACCGATTAATAATGACATTTTTATTATTAATCACCAGAAATATATAGTTTATCATTAACTATAAATAGTGTCAGATAATAAACCATAATAAAACTATTTATCAGTATATTCATCTTTAAAAGGAAGCAGCTATGACTCCAACTATAATTACTTCGGATTTAAAGTCAGAATTGCCACTGAAACTATTAAAAAAAAATTATGACAATTCTAGATTAAGTTTGTTTTTTATTAAAAAAAAAGAAAAGCCTAGAGTTATCCAAAAAAAACAGTATATACCTAGTTCATTATCAACTATAGAATCAAAAGGCTTCATCCATACTGTTGCCTGTTGCCTGTTGCCTGTTGCCTGTTGCCTGTTGCCTTTTACCTTGATTAGGCCAGCCCTAGGCCAACCAAAACCATCACCCCTAAAAGTAGTCGTCAATAGTAACCAAGATGGTTCAGTAAAACCAGACAATAACTTAACCCTGAGGGAAGCTATTAACCTGATCAACGGCACATTAACTCTAGACCAACTCAGTTCCGCAGAACAAGCTCAAGTAGAATCCCTAAGTTCCTCAGCACGGTCAACAATAGAGTTTAATTTACCTGCCCAGCAAACTACTATTCGTTTGGTAGAACACTTACCTGCCATCGCAACTGCTGGAGTGATCATAGATGGCACAACCCAACCTGGCTATAACCGAGATCAATCAGCTACTGCCGAGATTCAAATCCCGATTCCATTGGTGGCAATTACTCCAGCGGAAACGGTAGAGATTTTTCAAGGTTTGACAATCCTTAATGATGATGTGACAGTGAAAGGGTTGAGTATATATGGATTTAAGGGTCGGCACCAAGCAACTGTCATCTCAACACCAGCAGACATATTGATTTCCGATCGGCTGCCACCCAACTACAACGGTCAGTTTGCTGATGGTCAGTTTGTTGCCGACAAACCTCCTCAATCGGTGATTATAGAAAACACTTGGCTAGGTATACCTCCGGATGAGAGTATGCCATCAACCATGTCAGCTTTTGGGGTATGGGTGTTTAGTGGCACAGGAGTCACGATCCGACGTAATCGAATTGCCCATCACCACGGTAGCGGGATTATTACCTCCGACCAGGCGAGGGAGCTACAGATTACCGAAAATATTATCGTTGGTAACGGGATGGCTGGGATGTCAGATGCTATTCGTCTAGAGGGTAATATTGACAATACTACTGTTGAGTCTAATTTAATTTGCGGCAACGACGGCAGCAGTGTGTACCTATTTAAACCTATGGGTGCTGTCAGCATTCGGAATAACCAAATTAAGTATAATGGACGCCGCTTACGTCGGGCTGCCATATATTTGATGGGAGATGACCATCAAGTCATTGGTAACCAAATCAGTAACCAACCGGGACCAGGAGTGGTGGTTGCTGCTAAGCCAGAAAGCGATCGCAATATCATCCAAGATAATCAATTTGCGGCTCTAGAAGGACTGAGCATTGACCTAGTAACTAGAAACCATACCGGAGCAAGGCATTATCAAGTCGGTGATGGACCAAACCCTAAGCGAGACTCTCCTAACCGTAGGCGAGACACTGGTAATAATGCTGTGAATACACCTCGGTGGTTAGCGGTAGAGTTTTTTCAACGGGATGGTCAGGTGAGTTTGGATGGGTTAGCTGACCCTGGTTCTGAAGTAGATATCTATCTTGTAGACCAGGTTTCCCCAAAAACCCCTGGTTATGGTCCCTTGAGCAGGAAGATTGCTACCACTGAAGCAGATCAAGATGGGAAGTTTGGGATTAGTCTTAGTAATGTCCAGCCTGGGGATTACCTGAGTGCGATCGCAACTCACCCAGACTACGGTACCTCTGAACCAGCTGTGACTGTAGTAGTAAGTGCTCTTGATGATCAAGGGAATAGTATCGAGACCCGGTCAGCAACAACTCTACCGAACACAGCAAAGCCCCAGTGTACCAGCCGTCCAGTCGCCAGGGTTCCGGTACAACCACAGTCCCCACAAATACCTGAACCCTTGGTGTTGAAAGTACCTAGGGTAATCCATTTTGCCCTTGACCAATCCAGAATTAGTCCTAGAACTGCGGCAGTACTCAACCAGATTGCTAGAGTGTTGCAAGAGTATCCCTTCATGACCATCGATATTCAGGGACATACTGACTTCCGTGCTACTGTGGAATATAACCAAGCCTTGGGATGGCGGCGGGCCAAGGCAGCACGGGATTACCTGTTGCGTCTAGGAGTTGGGCCAGAACGGATGACTATTCGCTCCTTTGGTGAAAACCAGCTAAAGACCACAGGAACTACATTAGTCAATCATGCACGTAATCGTCGGGTGGAGTTTATCTTCCAAGATGTTAGGGGTTTGGAGATTATCTTTTTAGAACAAGAAGAAGATTTACAAATCGAGTGACATACCGATTTATATGGATAATCCCCGATCGGAATAGTTTTTGGTAATAGCGTCAAACCCATTTATTACAACAGGTCGAGTTGGTCTGGCTCTTTGTTAAAGGAAAAAACTCCCTATAAATACACCAGGGTTATCTTGAGTAAAATGGTGTACACCCTTTCAATTAATTAACTAACATACAATATATACAACCAATGGACTATGTAATTACAAGCAACACAAACACGATCATATACCTTATTGGAAAAACCTTGTGTGAATATTGCTACTTCATCAGTAGACCTTGACCCGAACAACCTATTTCCCTTTGAACTCGACGAGTTCCAAAAACAGGCAATTGAGGCTCTCAATGAGAGTAAATCAGTAGTTGTCTGTGCTCCGACTGGTTCTGGGAAAACCTTAATTGGGGAGTATACCATTTATCGTGCTTTGTCTCAAGGAGGACGTGTTTTCTACACCACCCCCCTCAAAGCGCTCTCCAACCAGAAACTAAGGGATTTTCGGGCAAAATTTGGCGCAGACAAAGTCGGTCTAGTTACCGGTGATTCCTCGGTCAACCGGGAAGCTTCCGTCTTAGTGATGACTACGGAAATCTTCCGTAATATGCTCTATGGGACCCCAATTGGTCAAGTGGGAGCCTCGATGCTAGGGGTTGAGGCGGTCATCCTAGACGAATGTCACTACATGAATGACCGACAACGAGGCACGGTTTGGGAAGAATCAATTATCTATTGTCCGCCAGATATCCAAATTGTTGCCCTCTCGGCCACTGTTGCCAATTCTGACCAGCTGACCGACTGGCTGAATCAAGTTCATGGCTCCACTGAGCTGATTTACTCTGACTTCCGACCTGTTCCTCTAGAGTTTTACTTTGCCCATCCCAAGGGAATTGTCTCCCTGCTGAATGACGACCACACCAAGATTAACAACTCCCTCAAAACCAGACGTCCTAAAAGCAAAGACAAACATGGACGTCCGGAAGGCCCGAGCATTAGCACTGTGGTGAGCAAACTAAAAAAACGGGAGATGTTACCAGCTATTTACTTTATCTTTAGCCGCCGAGGCTGTGATAAGGCAGTAGATGAGATGGGTCCACTATCCCTGGTCAATGAACAAGAAGCAGCTAAACTCAAGAAACGGATTGATGAATTTATCACTAAGAATCCAGAAGCAGCTCGTACCAAACAAATTGAGCCCCTCTACCGAGGTATAGCTGCCCATCATGCTGGAATTTTACCGGCTTGGAAAGGTCTAGTGGAAGAACTATTCCAACAAGGACTAGTGAAGGTGGTCTTTGCTACAGAAACTCTAGCAGCAGGAATTAACATGCCTGCTCGTACCACGGTTATTTCCAGTCTATCTAAGCGTACTGACCGAGGACACCGGCTACTGACTGCTTCTGAATTTTTGCAGATGGCTGGACGAGCAGGAAGGCGAGGGATGGATACCAATGGCTATGTGGTGACGGTGCAAACTCCCTTTGAAGGGGCTAAGGAGGCGGCTTATCTAGCAACGGCTGGTGCTGATCCCCTAGTCAGTCAGTTTACCCCTACCTATGGTATGGTACTGAATTTGTTGCAAACTCACTCTCTGCCTCAAGCCAAGGAGTTAGTTGAACGCAGCTTTGCTCAGTATCTAGCTACTTTGTACCTCAAACCTCAACAACAGGCAATTACTGAACTGACTGCGGAACTGACGAGAATTGATTTTCAACTGGCACCGGTAGATGTGGCAGTAATGGAAGGCTATCAAAAACTGAAGGAACACCTGAAAGTAGAGCGCCGCATCCTTAAAGACCTGCAACACCAAGCAGAGGCATCTGTTTCTAAAGCCGTATCCCAATTACTACAACAGGTGGAACCGGGAGTGATTCTTTATTTGAAGGGCAAGAATGTGCCAGTGTCTTATCCTGTTCCAGCTGTTTTGGTGGCTAAACAAAAGGGTTCCGGTCAATTCCCTTATCTGGTGTGCTTAAGTGCTGCTAACCGATGGTATGTGGCAACAACTGCTGATGTGATGGGGTTAGATGGCTTTCCTGAAGTGGCCGATGACCAAGCATCCAATGGCTCTACGGAAGATTACTCAACCGGCTCAACTCAAGGTGACTCTTCTGACATTATCAATCTTCGATGCCTTGATATTGGAACTCTCCAGCCTTTAGAGGGACTTGAGATTAAACCAGGTCAAGTCAAAAGCGGAAATGAAGATACTGAAGCCTTGGCTAACCAAGTTCCCACTATTGCTGAACTCTGGGTTGCTCCAGAAGTGAGGGAGCAACAAGGTGTTGTTGGTGATCTAGAGGGTCAAATGGAAACCCATGCTCTTCGTCAGTGGGGTAATCCTTCTCAACTGATCAAACGCCACAAAAAACGGTTGTTTTTGCAGGAGCAAATTAACCAACGTCAAGCTAAATTCCGAGAATACCAGGCTCAGCATTGGCACGAATTTCTGAACCTGATTGAAATTTTAAAAGCATCTGGTTCTTTGGAGGACTTAACTCCCACTGTTCTGGGGCAAGTGGCTGCTTCGGTTCGGGGAGAGAATGAGTTGTGGCTAGCCTTAGCCATGCTGTCGGGAGAATTAGATGACTTAGACCCCCACCAACTGGCAGCAGCTTGCTCTGCTATAGTTACCGAAACCCCTAGACCGGATAGTTGGACAAACTATAAACCAAGTGAGGAAGTGCTAGAGGCATTGGCAAACCTCAGGAGGATTCGGCGTCAAGTATTTCAGCTACAGCGTCGATATCATGTTGCCTTACCCGTTTGGTCAGAGGATAGGTTAATTGGTCTAATAGAACAGTGGTCATTAGGCAAATCCTGGCGGGAGATATGCGGTAATACCAGTTTAGATGAAGGGGATGTGGTGCGAATTTTACGTCGAACCTTAGATATATTATCCCAAATTCCCCATGTGTTGCCTCTATCAGAGTCTTTAAAAGCTAATGCGATTCGTGCTGCTCAGTTACTTGACCGCTTTCCGGTTAATGAAAGAGTGAATTGACACTCCCCGACCTAAAGGCGCGGGGATTCTTCGTTCAACGATTCGACTTGCTGAACCTGGCCGGAACCAAGAGCAGTAGAGGTTAAATCTCCCGAAGTGTTCGGATCGATGATCCAGGTTCCGGTGTGCCCCACCGTACCCAAGGCTTTTTTCAGGATGTTGACTGCGGCGTTGTGGTCTCGGTCTAATTTACAACCACATTTGCAGACGTGAGTCCTAGTTGATAGGGACTTCTTGACTACCTCGCCGCATTCTGGGCAATTTTGACTTATATAGGCAGGATTCACTGCAACCGTGACTCTACCAAACTTCTTGCCAAAATGCTCTAACCATTTCCTAAACTGATACCAACCTGCATCGTTAATAGAGTTAGCTAAACAATGGTTTTTAACCAGATTTTTTACCCTCAAATCTTCATAGGCGACCAGGTCGTTAGACCGGATTACGCAACGTGCCAGTCTCTTGGCATGTTCTTTACGCTGCCTACTTATTTTGAGGTGCTGTTTACCTAATCTATTAACGGCCTTCTTACGGTTAGCAGAGCCTTTCTTTTTTCGAGAAACTCGACGTTGGTAAAACTTTAGTCGCTTTTCTCCTTTACGGTAAAATCTGGGATTGGGTTCAGTATTTCCCCTAGAATCGGTATAGAATTCTTTTAGACCTACGTCCAATCCTACAGTAGCGTCAACCGGGTCTAATTGTTCTTCGTTCGTCACAGAGATGCAAAACTGAACATAATAACCATCAGCCCTTTTAAAAATGCGAACCCGTTTGATTTGCTTCTTGTCAAAGCGCCATAAGTCCCAGGTACCCTTGAGTTTTAACTTCCCTATTCCTTTCTTGTCACTGAATGTAATTGTTTTCTTGTCAGGGGAAAGTTTCCATCCTGATTGCTTATACTCAACCGACCTACAGTGTTTCTGAAAACGGGGATAGCCTTTCTTGCCAGGTACTTTTTTCTTGCAGTTTTCAAAGAAGCGAGAAATTGATGACCATGCTCTTTCAGCCGCAGCTTGTCGAGCAGTAGAGTTTAGTTCATTGGCAAACGGGAATTTTTTAGCTAGTATTTTGCAGTACTTGCTAAGGTCGTATTTCCCTGTACCTTTGTTATCTATCCATAAACGAATGCAGCTATTCCGGATAAATTTAACCGTCCGAATTGCTTCGTTTATAGCTTGATATTGATGCGGTTTACCGTAGGCTTTAAACTCAAGTATGATCATCAGAACTCGACCTCTTCTATTATATAATTACGCTAACACAATTAGCGTAATATGTCAAGTAAAAACAAAAAGGGAGCAGGGAGCAGGGAGCAGGGAGCAGGGAGCAGGGAGCAGGGAGTAGGGAGCAGAGCAGGGAATAGGAACCCACCCCTAACCCCTCCCAGGAGGGGAAGTGATGGAATCGGGAATAGCGATCGCTTAATCAAAACAGGGAATAAAGGTCAAAGAATAATGTACCTCATAACTGCGAAAAACGCTACAATCAGTTATCAAAAAACAACTTTTTTCTAGGTAATCTCCCTGTTCCCTGTTCCCTGTTCCCTATTGCCTATTCCCTACTGGATTATTCCCCACATCAAAAATAATTATAAATTCCGCATCCGGCATTAATCGTTTCAGGGCCCACAAATGTCCTTCGGCATCCGATCGATTGCGGAAGCGAGCAACAACAACTCGCTGCATTTGTGGTAATAGCCTAATGACCACCCACGGATGAAGGCGTTCAGAATAACTCATAATCAAATTGTCTCCTTTTTTAGGGGAGCCAGAGCTAGCCCGTTGATTTTGCACTGTCCCCGGGCTAGCTCTTGACTCTGGGCGTCTCAGCGCCCACGCTTATACTATAGCACAAAAATATTTTATTATAACATATTTTGAAAAATTTTGTTACAAAAAATATATTGAAACTGCCAAGATGCCAGTTCTACTGCTTGATGCCAGTTCTACTGCCTGATCAATATCAGTAGAGTGGGCATCCTGCCCGCCCGACCATAACCATGACACTGGCAAGATGCCAGTTCTACAGCTTGATGCCAGTTCCACAGCCTATTGCTAGCTTGCCTATTGGCTATTGCCTATTGAAAACCCCTATATAACATCACCATCAATCAATTGAAGCTGTAACCGCTTACCCAGTGCATTAGCTGCCCGTTCAATTGTGTTCAGGGTTACAGAGGTATTGTTGGGATCTAAAAGACGATCTAATGCCGCAGGAGTAGTTTTCATGACCTTAGTCATTTCAGTTTTAGTTAGTCCTTTTTCAAGCATTGCTTGTTCGATTTGCCAAGCTAAAACTCGTTTGAGAGCTACGGCTTCAACCTCAGCCAGGATGTTATCTTCTTCTAAAAGTTCATCTAAGGAAGAACCGATATAAGGATTATTATTCATTTGATTTTTATAAGTTACCTTTTCTTTGTAAAGCTAAAGCTAATTCTTGTTTGGGCGTTTTTTCAGTTTTTTTTATGAATCCATGTAACAAAACCATTTGATTGTTATGAATGCAGAAAATAACCCGGGAAGTGCGGCCATTAGGTAAGTTAGTACGGACTTCAAATAAACCATTTCCCATCGGGCGACAGGTAGGCATACCAATAGGCCAACCGTACTCAACAGTTTTGATGTCTGTGCCAATTAACCGCCGTTCCTCCTTGTCTAAACTTAAGAGCCAATCACGGACAGGTTCGTTATCAGATTCAGTTTTATAAAACTTAGCAGGAATTCGTTTAGAGGTCATTGAGCTGATGTCCCATTTGTGACTGAAGTCCTCCGTTCATTTGTACTACTTTACACCTCAAACTCTCTTACTGTAAAGGATGTAGCGATTGAGTTACCCAAATATAGCAGTCGAAGGAAAGCTTATAATATATAGCACTACACATTCAGAGGACATTGATAGAAGCAGCAAAAGCTCTTGTAGTCAAATTTTGCCAATTGCCTCTTGCCTATTGCCTATTGCCTCTTGCCTCTTGCCTCTTGCCTTCCCTACAATGACTCCTCAAGTAAACCCTTCAACACCTCTTCTGTAAAAGGATTCTTACCAGCCCGCAGCTCATCTATCCATTTCTGCCGTTCTGCTTTCCACTTATCATTGTCGGTCCAGTCTACAAATGCCTGAAAATCTGATATGGCTCCTGCGGTATCCCCAGTCAGAGCCCTAGCCAAACCACGACTATCCAAAATATATGCCTCTTCAGGTGCTTTGGCTACTGCTTTTTCACAGGCATCCATCACCTCAGTAGCATATCCATGGAGGCTACCAAACCAACAGAGTGCGTTCCAAGAATCAGCATCAATTTCTAGGTTTGGATCTAGTTGTTGGGCTTCTTTATAGAGAGATAGGGCTTTGGTTAATTCACCCTCTTTAGCTAACCACTCACCTTGTCTGACTTTAGCAGTTGCTGCTAGCTGTTTGGCTTTTATCTCTGGCTCTAATTCTAGCTGTGGTTCTTAAGTCTTCACCCCGATGTGATGCTGAAAGCCCTTCGAGGCAAAGCCAATCATAACCTGATGAGTTGGTTGCAAGCCAGTGGAAGGCATTACTGCCTACGGTTCCGAGCGTGATTTACTGCTCCATGGCCCTCGCCGCTATCCCCAATAACTCAGTTATCTTTGGCCGACCTGAGCAGAAGCGGTGTTCTATCACAATATAGGCTTGTGGGAGGATGGAGAGCATCATTGTAACTTGGTACTAGCTACTGTCAAAGGTGTCAAAGAACCAAAGGCTGTTATTACTGATGAATCTCCTACTTTGAAGACTTTGTGGCAATACGCAAAGCGGTAAGGAGTCGAAGAGTTGTTTCAAGGGTAGCAAGTCAGGAGCTTTTGAACTGGAAGATTCTCGGATTAACTCAGCCGAAGCATACGAAGCGCTAATACCATTGTGGCCGCTTTCGCTCTCCAAAACAGCACTACTCTTTGTCTGGCTGTACAACTTGCACCGCTTGCGTCAACTTGTTTGTCCCCATTGGCAGCAACGAGGCATCAGTTATCTCAAAATCGGTCTGCGCTGGCTCAAGGGGGTTCTCAACTTTGGACGCCAATTATTAACCCCTGTGTTCAAGTTACCCCGCGACCCGCCACCAAGCTTTGCTTCTTTGAAGGCTGATCCGCATTACTACGACCGCATCTGGTTTACCCGTATTCCCTCGAAGCACTGCACCCCTTGATCACTGCCATTTCCCAAGATGTGTCAGGCACTCAGCCTCATGTCTTACTTCTCTCCATTTTTAGCCAGTTAGATACACTTATGCCTTGGTTACATGAGCTGGGTTTTGATTTTTGTATGATCAGGTGCAAGATCTGAGTTTACCCTGACTACTTCTATGAGTTTTTCTATGAGTTTTTCTATGAGTTTTCTATGAGTTTTCTATAAGTTTTATATGAGTTTTTTTGATGAGTTTTTTTGATGAGTTTTTTTGATGAGTTTTTTGATGAGTTTTCTATGAGGTTTTCTATGAGGTTTTCTATGAGGTTTTCTATGAGTTTTATGAGGATAAGAGATATATAACAGGGCTACTATTAAATTGTTCTCACAAATTGATGGGGAGCAGGTCAAAGTTCCAGAACAAATGAACTATGTACCATCAGAGCAAGCTTAAACCCATGAGGGGGCTAGAGATTTAGTACAAATGTTCTGCATAAGTGACATGCTCCCTACTGATGAGCCATTTTTGAAAGGACTACTAATTATGGAAGTACTACTGACCAGAGATTCAAATGATCACCAGAGAGTATTTGCAGAAGTGCAAGGCTACAAGCACGCAAGCAACATCCACAAAATCGTCTACTCTTTAAAACAAGATCAGCATGTGGAGTCTGCCACAGAAGAGATCGATGTTCGCTCTTGTGTGATTTTCAATTGCAATTACTCATCAACTTACTCAGTAGTAGCTGAGTTGTATTTCACAGATCGAGAAAATATCACCATCGAGTCCAACTCTGTGGACTTGTCAGTCGGTCTTCAAAAGATCGAATTTGATCCGGCAAAGTCAGAGAAGTTGCCAAGTATTGAACCAAAAAGTGTCATCGAAATCGTAGATACCAACCAAGAACATGCTTTGTTCGTAAAATTCAAACCCAATGGAAAAGAAGCCCTAGAAAAAAGGGGCAAATACCGATGCAATTTCAGGAGTGTCTTTTCCGACGCTGATAAACGTCGCATTGAGTCACATCCAATGAAAGACAACAATGTGCTTAATATCTTCAAAGTCATAATGCATGAGGATGCCTCCAATGAGCAACTACTTGCGCTTGCACTTGAATTAGATGCTTTAGATGAAGTCGAGTACGTATCATTGGAAACTACAGAAATATCGCCTCCCATATACCAAGAATTAATGGAAATGGGAAAAACAGCAGTAGTGGAAAAAGCAGAGCAGACACCAGATTTTACATCCAGGCAAACATATATGAACCACCCACCGGGAATGAATGTGAAATATGCTTGGCAACAAGGAATAACTGGTAAAGCATCTGTTGTACGCCACTTGGACTTTGGTTTAATTGAGAATCATGAGGACTTGAAGGAGCTTGATATCGTTTCAGCCGATGGAAGTTCTCCAGATCATGGTACAGCATCCCTTGGTTGTATAAGATCCACGCACAATGAATTTGGAACAACTGGTATTGCTTATGGGGGAACAACATATGTTTACAAAACCAACCAATTGAGTAAGATTGTCGCAGATAGCCACCCTGGTGATATTGTAAGCCTTGATATTCAGTTTTGGAGTTGCACAACATATTATCCGTTCGATTTTTCACGTTCAAATTGGGATCTAATCAAGAGTGCTACACAAAGCGGGGTCATAGTTATCTTAGCAGCAGGTAATGGCGGTAACTATCTGGATACCAGTAGCTGTGGCAGTTTAGCTTATCGTGGTGACAATGGCGGGATGCTTGTCGGTGCTGGTAGTTCATCCTCGTTTGAACGACTAGGATTTTCAAACTATGGAACTCAAGTCATGATTAATTCTTGGGGAGAAAATGTAACAACGACGGGGTACGGGAATCTGTATGGTGAGCGTGGAGGACAACAGAGCTACACAAATACATTCAATGGGACAAGCTCAGCCACACCGCTGTGTGCAGGAGCATTGGCGCTAATTCAGTCATACTCAAAGACAGTTCATCATGTAACGCTCGACGGAGCGTTCATGAGAGCACTGTTGCAATGGACAGGTAACTCTTCACCTGGTCAGAAGATCGGAGTGCGGCCAGACATAAAGCGTGCGATGATGAAATTGGATGAGATATTTGGTTAGTGGTATCTGCTACCCTCCTCTACCAAAATCAAAACCGAGAAACACAGTCTTTATTCTGAGTAGTTGGGGTACCAGGATAAAGAGGCAGGGCTGTTTCATTTTCGACTCTAAAATTAATGGGTAAGGGGTCCAAAGCCCATTCTGGTCAGCAAATCGCCGTTTTTTTATACTATTGGGTTTAATTTTAGAAAAACAGGCGCGAAACTTCTGCCACTTGGGAGGTTCAGAGAACCAAAAAATTGAGAATGAAACAGCCCTGGAATTAAACCAGCGTTTAACCGCATTATTTAACTGCTGTTTTAATTTCCCACAGACTGACCGATGCTTATGAGTCTTCATTGGAGATGCCCAACCTATCCAGGATATTAATTTGGGTAGGGTTTATCGTAAGCATTCAGCCGTCAGCATATGCGCTACGCGCACGCTACGCGAACAGCAATCAGCTAACGCGCATTAGCTGATTGCTTACCTAAATGTTTACGGTTTATTTTGCCACACAAATAATTATAACGTTTCTGATAATTATTAGAGCCATTCGATTTGCTTCACCTTACTTCTTACTCCTACTCCCTAGGTAAGCAATCAGCAATCAGCAATCAGCAATCAGCAATCAGCTTATGGGCTACGCGCACCCTACGGAATTTTTGAATAAAATAGCTAAGGATTGGTTTAATATTTGTTACCTTAGCTGACCGCTAACCGCTGACCGCTGCAAGACAAAGAGAAAGTATTATGAGTATCTCGCCAAAACGACTGGAAGAAATCAAAACTATTCCTGACTCTGCTATTGATACCTCAGATATACCTGAGTTAGACGATCATTTCTGGGAAAATGCCAAAATGGTTAAACCAATTACTAAAAAAGCGATTTATATTCGCTTAGATAGTGACATCATAGACTGGTTTAAAAGTCAAGGTAAAGGCTATCAATCATCGATTAATAATGTTCTTCGTAGTTATGTGAATCATCAACTAAACAAAAGTAATCATTGATGGTAAAACTATTCCCTTAATCTCAGGTAATTATAGCCGACATGATATCCCTTATGGGTTATACCAGTCATAAACTACAATTGAACCAATACCTGCCACCATCTGTGTGATCTAAATCCGCACTTCTCGCTAACGAACGTTGTTAATTGCTAAGAGAGGTTAAGATTTGGATAATTAATTTAAGGAGTGAACGGTGTTCAGGAGTAGTGATAGTTCCAATTGGCAGTGCTCTTTGTCCAAGCAGCTAACCCCCTTGATCAGAGATTTAACCAGAGTCAAATCTAATCCTATCGATCCCAAGACTATTGTAGTTAGTACCTTGATCGGGCTTTTGCTCAATTGTCTACCATGGTTACCAGCGGCTAGAGCTCAAACGGTGCAACTGGGAGTAGTTAAGAGTCGGGATAATCAAGGGCATTGGTCTGGAATTACCGAACGCTTGCATTCAATTGGAGTTAACTACTGTATTGTTGACTTGACTGACGTTAAGAAAGCCTCTGACTTCGATAACACTAACTTGCTATTTTTGCCCAATGTCGAGTTCCTCCACCCAAAACAATTCCAAGCGTTACAGGAGTGGATTGCACAAGGAGGAAAAGTTATTGTCAGTGGTCCGACTGGGTTACTTTCCAAACCTGACATCCGCAAAGAATTGCGTGAGCTTTTAGGTGCCTATTGGGGGTTTGCGATGACCCAACCCTCTATCCTCCATCCTTCCCCAGACAGTAACCAAACATGGGTGCAGGATACTGGAATTACAGGTATCATTCAGGGCGGCACTCTGATCCCTACTGATCTTAATTCCACTACTGCTGCGGTCTGGAGTCAGGTTGACAAGCCCCCTGCTGTAGTAACTTCTAATAATGCTACGTTTTTTGGTTGGCGCTGGGGTATCGATCGGGTAGCTCCGGCGGAGGTCGATAGTGCTTGGTTACGAGCGGCTCTTGGTCGCTATGATGTCCAAGTTACTGATGTCAATATCACTGATGTCCAACTCACCAGTAATTCACCTACATCGTCTCAATCCTCTGATCACTCTCCACAACATTGTCGGGATATCGACACTACTATTGCCCAGAAACAGCTGGAAACAGAAGATGCAGAGTCTGGAAATAACACAGATGCTTCAGCTAAGCCTACCAATTCCCTATTAGTTCCGTCACCCAAACCAGCAAAAGCTCCACCACCGCGATATATAAGACGAATTAGAACCCTAAAGCAAGCTACTGCCATGGAGCGGGAGTTAGAAAATCTGATTGGTCGGTTTGAAAGTGCTTTGCTAAGAGCTGATGCAGCTAACAGTAATCTGAATTTATCTACAGGTGCTGCTATCGAACAATTTGTGACTGCTGGTACTAAGCAAGTGTCGGAAACTTCCGAGGAAACCTCTGAGGGTAAAACGGATGAAACTGACTCAGCTGCTAACTCAGCTATTGAGGCATTGCATCAGGCCAGAGTGGGTTTGGAAAATTTCCGTCGAGCGGTGGCTCGCAGAGAGTATCAAAAGGCAAGTCAGCTGTGGATGACAGCACGAAATACCCTGTGGGAAAACTACCCAATTGATCGTAAACTAGCCCAGTCAGAGATTCGAGCCATTTGGCTAGACCGGGGTACTATTGTTAAAGCCAAGTCTGAAAAAGATTTAGCTAAGATTTTTGACAAATTGGCTACAGCTGGTTTTCACACCATCTTTTTTGAAACGGTTAACGCTAGTTATACGATTTACCCGAGTGCGATCGCACCAGAGCAAAATCCCCTGGTTGAGGGATGGGATCCCCTAAAAGCAGCAGTCAAGTTAGCCCATGAACGAGGGATGGAATTGCACGCTTGGGTTTGGATATTTGCTGCAGCTAACCAGCGGCACAATGCAGTTTTGGATCAACCAGCAGACTATCTCGGACCAGTGCTATCCAAGAATCCAGACTGGGCAATCTTGGATAACGAAAAACGTGTGTTTCACAAGAGAACTAGAAAGGCATTTCTTGACCCCGCTAATCCGGAAGTGCGGGATTATCTAACCAAGCTATTGGAAGAAATAGCCAGCAACTATGAAGTAGATGGGATTCAGCTGGACTATATTCGCTATCCGTTTCAAGACCCCAAAGCTGGTCATACCTTTGGCTATGGTAAGGCAGCCCGTGAACAGTTCCAGGCATTGACCGGTGTTGACCCGATTGAGATTGACCCAAAGGATCAGAACTTATGGCGACAGTGGACAGATTTTCGTATCAAACAAATCGATACTTTAGTCAAGTCAGTGTCACAAATGCTGCGCCAGAAACGTTCCGAGTTGATTATCTCTGCTGCTGTATTTCCCATGCCTCGGGAAGACCGATTGCAAAAAATCCAACAAAACTGGGAAGATTGGGCGTCTCGGGGTGAGATTGACCTGATGGTACCGATGACTTATGCGCTGGAAACGGAAGAGTTACAAAAATTAGCCCAGCCATGGCTAACTAAATCCTCCATCAGCTCAGCCTTAGTTTTGCCAGGAATTCGCCTATTGAATTTGCCCGATATTGTAGCTGTTGACCAAATCCAACTGCTGCGAGATTTACCAGCTCCTGGCTATGCCCTATTTGCAGTAGAAAATCTCAATGATAATCTCAGGGGTATTTTAAGTCGCACTCAAGGACAAGAAGAACCTACCACTGAAGTACAAGTACCTTACCGTCAACCGTTCCTAGCTGCAGCAGAACGTTATCAGGCTCTGCAACAGGAATGGAGTTTTATGTTGGCAAATAATCAAATCGTAATTGGGGAACCAGACCTTTCAGACTGGGGACAACAAGCCGATACCCTCTCCCTGTTGCTGAATCGACTAGCGGACAAGCCATCCATGATGAGCTTGTTATCAGCACAATTGTCCATGTCATCCTTCCGTACTCGCTTTCAAACGTGGATGTTTGGACAATCCGTTGAGCAACCCTATCAAGTCCAGGTATGGGACAACCGTCTCGAAGCAATCCAACGATTATTGCGCTATGGTGAGCGGACGCTCCAAAATCGATCATTAGCTGGCAGGGAAGCTGCCACCAATGAAGTGGACATCACTGAAGGTTTCGATCCACAAACGAGCACCACAAGATAGTGGTTTATCGGGATTATAGACAATGCGGCAAGGGCCAAGGATTTCTACCTGGTTGCCGTATAGATTGTTGCCGCTGCGTTTTACTGGAGTTTAGACTATGAGAAAATGACCCAGTCTTCTTTTGAGGCTGAGAT
>NZ_CEYLVT010000029.1:26621-48820 GCF_982860115.1 Moorena sp. | reverse complement strand
CTTTAAAATCGAACTTTTCTGTATTGTTCCGGTGCGGAGGGGCATCCCGTGTCGTCAATAAAGCTTACCGAGTATCCGAACCGTTGGGTGGAGTTGGTAAGAAGCCCACACTGTAATCTTTGATGAGCGTGTGGGAGTATGTCACGAAGTGAGTACTGTTGTTGGACAATGCCCGTGCTGTTTCCACACTCTGTCCTACGTGCGAGTTTAGCGGTTTGTCTTCTGGGTTTGTTGAGTGCCTGCGCCAACACTAACCTAGGTGACGCTTTGCAGCGGTCTTTGGGAGCAGACCCCAAACTGAAGGATAACCCACCCAAAAACTTGGGTCGGCCATCTCCGAATAAGCCTCAAACTACTCCCCAGAAACAGAAGTCAGTACCGTTGCCAGAAGACTTCCCCACTGAGATTCCCCGTTATCAACAAGCAACTTTGGAACAAGTGGAACCCCTCAAAGATGCTGCTGGTCCAGGTAAGTTGACGATTTGGTCATCCCCTGACCCAATTAATTTAATTCAGAACTTTTACCAAAAGACCTTTGAGTCGGGAGGCTGGGAAGTCCTCGACCAGCCAGAGGATCAAGATGGTGGCACATTCATCGTCCGTCGTAATGACTTGGACGTTACCCTTTCGATTCCTTCTGGTGCCACTACTGGCAAATCCACCGCTGCCTCCTCATCAAAGCCCCCAGCGGTTGCTACGAACAGCAGTGTGACCACATTTGATATTCAGTACGTCCGGGATGGTAAGGATACCAAAGCTGAGAAACCAACACAAGCTCAGAAACCACAACCATCCCAGAAACCAACACAAGCTCAGAAACCACAACCATCCCAGAAACCAACACAAGCTCAGAAACCACAACCATCCCAGAAACCACAACCATCCTCTGAGGTGGCCAGTAAGCCAGCTCAGGTAAGCTCAGGACAACCCGAGAAATTTACTGACTTGGATAAAGTCCCCCGAGATTTGCGTAAGTATGTAGCAGATTTGGCAGAATTGGGAGTCTTAACCCCAGGCACAGCTAATCCAAAGACCAATGCTGATAGTCAAGGTACTCAGTTTGCCCCCAATCAAACCATAAGCCGCCGTCAGTATGCCCGTTGGCTGATGGATGCCAATAATCGGATCTATGCCAATCGTCCAGGATTGCAAATCCGTTTAGCATCCAACACTACTCAACCTGCATTTCAGGATGTGCCTCGTACGGATCCTGATTTTCCCTATATTCAGGGATTAGCTGATGCTGGCTTAATTTCTAGTCCCCTCAGTGGCGATTCTACGGCAGTATTGTTTCGTCCAAATGCACCCTTGACTAGGGAAAATCTGATGTTGTGGAAAGTGCCTCTCGATACTCGTAAAGCCTTGCCCAAAGCCTCTATTGAAGCAGTGAAAGAAACCTGGGGCTTCAAAGATACCGCTGAAATTGACCCGAAAGCATTGCGAGCCGTCTTAGCTGATTTCCGAAATGGCGATTTGGCAAATATTCGCCGAGTGTTTGGTTATACAATATTGTTTCAGCCTAAAAAACCAGTCACCCGTGCTGAAGCAGGAGCAGCGCTTTGGTATTTCGGTTCTCAGGGTGAAGGGCAATCTGCCAAAGAAGCATTGTTTATTAAGCCTCAAACCAGTCAGCCATCAGGGGCACCAAAAGCCACGCCATCAAATTAGGTGCATAAAAAACGTAAGCTATCAGCTATCAGCTATCAGCTATCAGCTATCAGCTATCAGCTATTAGCTATCAGCTATCAGTTATCAGCTATCAGCTATCAGCTATCAGTTATCAGCTATCAGCTATCAGCTATCAGCTTATGCGCCACTTGAGGTGCTACTGTTCGCGCAGCGTGCGCGTAGCGCAATCGGTGCTTTTAGGTGCGCACCTATAGCGAATTTAATTCGCCAACGGAAAGGGCACCTTTGAATAAAATAAGCTGATAGCTGACCGCTGACGGCTGAATGCTCACTAAAAAACAGTTTAAAACAGCTTTTAGTTGTGCTTAATCACAATTACTAACAGGTATTGTGATTGCTTAGTAATTAGTGGTGATTGGTCTAGTGTTTCAATGCCAGACATGATATCAAGTCCTGTTAATCATGTCTAACATGGTTGATCCGATGCCTGTGAATTTTGAATTTTGAATTTTGAATTTTGAATTGCTAATTGCTTATGGTTAGTTAATTTTCAAGGTTCAATTTACTATCAACCCTAAAGGATAACTATTAAATCGGACATGATCTGAGATAATTATCTGCAATTAAGGTAACAAACTATCATGAAGACACAAATTGCCGCCACAGGATTAGTCTTTTTCTCTTTAATGTTGCCCCTCAAGGCAAATGCTGTCGAGTTGTTTAGCAAGATGTATATCTTTGGAGACAGCCTCTCTGATCAAGGCAATCGGTTCAATACCACCGCAGAGCAAATTCCCCCCAGTCCACCCTATTTTGAGGGACGTTTTTCCAATGGACCCAACTGGGTGGATTATCTTGCAGGGGATTTGGAATTAAACCCCACTCTGTTTACCACTATTCCCTCAGGTGCTATCCCTACTCAAGGGATTAACTTCGCTTTTGGTGGTTCTACTACAGGCACTGAAGAAACTGCCCCTGTTACCTCCTCTGGATTGGTAGTTTTACCAGGATTGCAACCGCAGATTGATGCCTTTACTGTTCCCCTGATACAAGCCGGTCAGTCGGCTGACCCAGATGCTCTGTATATAGTGTGGGCTGGTGCTAATGATTATCTACCCAACCAAGGCACTTTTGAACCATTTACAGAACCTGACACCACCCTGGCAAATTTGTCAGATGCACTCCAAGACCTGACTGATGTTGGGGCTAAAAATATTATGGTAGTTAACTTGCCAGATTTGGGCAATACGCCCATTGCTCTGGGAGTTGATGGACGTGTTCCTGGTACTACCGATGCCCTCAACACCTTGACAGAAGACCATAACTCTGGTTTGTCTGAACTACTCGATCAATTCAGTCAGACTGCCGACTCAGATGTCAATATCATCCCGGTTGATGTTAATTCTACATTTAGGGAAATTTTAGCTCAGCCGACGGAATTTGGTTTGACCAATGTAACTAGTCCTTGTCTGAATATACCAGCACAATTTGTATGTGAGAATCCCGAGGAGTTTTTATTCTGGGATTTACAACATCCAACCACTGGTGTTTATCGGATCATTGCGGATTTAGCCCTGTCAGCATTGAACGATCCAAACCCAGATAATAACAATTCACACCCAGCTAATGTTCCTGAACCAGCAATGGCTTTAGGTCTATTCGCCTTGGGGGCTTTAGGGATAGGCTCTAAGGGAATCAGAAAGAGGGAATAGGGAAGTGCGCGAATTTAGAATTTAGAATGCGCGAATTTAGAATTTAGAATCGGGAATCGGGAATCGGGAATCGGGAATCGGGAAAGACAGGGGAGTGTGGCAGGTGTGGGGAGTTTGGGGAGTTTGGGAAGTGTGGGGAGTTTGGGGAGATTTTTATTAAGGGTAATTATCTCGATATGATATCAGATGTGCAATTGGCTCCCCAAGACAGTAATGGTGCGTTTTTCGTCAATTCTTCTTCCCTACTCCCTACTCCCTACTCCCTACTCCCTACTCCCTACTCCCTATTCCCGACAATGACTAACAATTACAACCAACTGTTCAAAACCATAGAAGAGTTAGTTATGCACCATTCCCCTAGTGGTGCGGAAGGGGAAATTGACCAATTGTTACTGCATCGGTTTCAAGCTTTAGGGGTGGAAACTTGGCAGGATCGGGCGGGAAATGTCATTGCTAAAATCCCTGGTAAGGATGCTGATGCCAGTCCCATTGCGATTACTGCTCATAAAGATGAAATTGGTGCCATTGTTAAACGGATCGGTGACGAAGGACGGGTGGAAGTGCGCCGGTTGGGGGGTTCTTTTCCTTGGGTTTATGGTGAGGGTGTGGTAGATCTGTTGGGGGATAAATATACCATTAGTGGTATTCTCTCCTTTGGCTCACGTCACGTTTCCCATGAATCTCCCCAAAAAGCGTTGCAGCATGATACTCCTCTACATTGGGAAGATGCCTGGATTGAAACTAAATGTAGTGCTACAGAATTGGCAGAGGCTGGGGTGCGTCCAGGCACTCGTATGGTAGTTGGTAAACATCGTAAGAGACCTGTGCGCCTTAAGGATTATATTGCTAGCTATACCCTGGATAATAAGGCATCCATAGCGATTTTGCTAACTTTAGCCCAACGGTTGAAAACTCCAGCAGTTGATACTTATTTGGTGGCATCAGCAAAGGAGGAAGTAGGGGCAATTGGGGCTTTGTATTTTACTCAAAATCAATCTCTAGATGCGTTGATTGCTCTGGAAATTTGTCCGTTGTCTGCGGAGTATCCCATCGAAGATGGACCAGCACCAGTGTTGCTCTCTCAAGATAATTATGGCATGTACGATGAAGGGTTAAATCGGGAATTGCGACAAGCGGCAGAACGTTGTGAGGTCCCGATTCAGTTGGCAGTTATTGATGGTTTTGGCTCTGATGCTTCCATCGCCATGAAGTTTGGTCATGTTGCTCGCGCTGCTTGCTTGAGTTTTCCTACCCAAAATACCCATGGTTATGAAATTGCTCATTTGGGTGCGATCGCAAATTGTATCGAGATTCTTGAGACTTATAGTTCCTCAGTGAGCAAGAATTAAGAATTAAGAATGTAGAATTAAGAATTAAGAATTGAATTCTACATTCTGCATTCTACATTCTTAATTCTCAGTAGGGCTCTATCGAAATGGTGGGGTTCATAGCTCGAACTGTTCTGGATCTATGCCCTTTGCTTTTAATTGCTCTAGCAAAGCTTGCAAAGAAGCTTCTGCTTGGTCTGCCCGTTGACGTTCTTGTTCTTTTTCGAGTCTTTCAACCTCTAAAGCTTCCTCCGCTTGTTCTGCCCGTTGGCGTTCTTGTTCTTTTTCCAGCCTTTCGATCTCTGCCCGTTGGCGTTCCTGTTCTGCCTGTTGTTGAGCGATATCTTTGAGCTCAATAATTTCCAAATAAGTCGCAAAAGGCTCACCATTGGGATAATACAGCACCAAGTCCGAGCCTACTAACTCAAAGGTAATTCCTAAACGGGGACTAACCCAACCCAGCATCTGGGGGATTGGTTCTAGTTTTTCAGCTGAACGCAACCAACCTTTTAGTTTTGTCCGATTTGGATCAAAAAGATAGTACTCTTCTACTTGATGGTTCTGGTAAAACTTGAGTTTATCCTCTTCTAATTCCTTGATGGTATTCGTTAATGAGGCTATTTCAAATACTACCTGGGGATTCATGTTATCTTCAACCCAAGTTTTGTAGGAACGCCGATGCCCTTTCGGTCTACCCACAACCACCATCACATCCGGGGCTTGGTTGATTTTGGGTTGTCCTGGTTCTGGATACCACAACAAATCCCCAGCAACGAACACATTGGGGTCATCTTTGAATTGGGCTTCCAGGCCATACTTAATGGTAGTAATTAGTTCAAATTGAAGCGTATGATCTGCCAAGGACTTGCCATCACTTTCGGGATAAAAGATGTCATCGGTGCTGGGAGTAAGCTGCTGAACCATAGGAAAAACTGTTACCAGAGCTGATCACCCTATTGTATCCTAATTCTGCATTCTACATTCTACATTCTACATTCTTCGTTATCTTGTCGTTGTATCGATGGCTTAGACAAGTATCTGTACCTATTCATCCCTTACCAAGCCAGTTTATGTTAAAGTTAAGTTTAATTTTGGATCAAGTACAATTAAATCGGGTTCACGTTTTTCACTAATCAAATATCATGACTCATTTTGGCATCATTTGTCCTGCTGCTTCTGGTCATCTTAACCCTATGACTACGTTAGGTTACGAACTGAAACAGCGTGGTCATCGCGTTACCGTATTAGGAATTGAAGACGCTCAACCAAAAGTTATAGCCGCAGGATTAGAATTTCAGGTGATTGGCAAGTCTGATTTTCCCAAAGGAGCCACGAAAGATTTGTCTACTCAACTAGGTAATCTCAGGGGATTTAAGGCACACCAGTATACAATCAATTCGATTGTCAATGCAGCAAAAATGTCTCTTCGGGATGCTCCAGACGTAATTAAAGCAGCAGGTATAGAGCTATTATTAGTAGATCAAGTTTATTCAGCAGGAGGAACTATCGCTGAGTATCTAGACATTCCTTATGTAACTGTATGCAGTGCCTTAATGCTGAATCGGGAAATGAGTGTTCCTCCCTTTAACAGGTCCTGGAATTATGACCCTTCATGGCGGGGAATTATACGCAACCGAGTGGGTTATGCACGGCTTTCTCGGATGGGTAAATCTCTGCGAAAAGTTATTAATGACCATCGTCAGCAGTGGAATTTATCTCCCTATCATAATCTCAATGAATACTATTCCCAGTTAGCTCAACTTAGTCAACAGCCTGCTGAATTTGATTTTCCTAGAAGAGAGCTACCTTCTTGTTTTCATTTCACAGGTCCGTATCATTCTCCAAATTCAGTTAGTCAAGAATCAATCCCTTTTCCTTATGAAAAATTAACTGGACAACCACTCATTTATGCTTCGATGGGAACGTTACAAAATCGGCTTCTGTGGATTTTCCAAATGATTGCAGACGCTTGTGTGGGATTGGATGCTCAATTAGTAATCACTTTAGGTTGGGGAGTTAATCCAGAATATTTGCCAGACTTTCCAGGCAATCCCATAGTTGTTGGCTATGCACCTCAATTATAACTATTACAAAAAGCGACCCTTACTATCACTCACGCCGGAATGAATACTACCCTAGAATCGTTGAGTAATGGAGTACCAATGGTAGCTATTCCCATTACCAACGAGCAACCTGGAATAGCGGCGCGGATCGCTTGGACAGGAACAGGAGAGGTCATACCTTTGAAAAAATTGAGCGTGGAGAAGCTACAAAAGGCTATCAAACTGGTCTTAACGGAAGATTCCTATAAAAAGAATGCCTTGAGGCTACAAGAGGCAATTAAACGAGCAGGGGGAGTGAGTCGAGCGGCTGATATTGTAGAACAAGTGGTGCATACAGGTAAACCAGTTTTGACTTCAACAAAACAATAATAGAATTATTAAAAGAAATAATTTTATGTCTAATTAGTAAATGTTGCTAGTGGTGCTTTAGGGGCGGGCTCGCCCTCATTTTTCGCTCTAGCGCCAGTGTTGGGACAGCCCGCCGGGAATATTGATAACCGGCAAGATGCTGGTTCCACCCTTGATGCCCGTTCCACCAAGATGCCCATTGCACCCACCGGGTCAAACACCAACAATGAGATGCACCCAAGAGATCAACCCGGTTTGAAAGAAGAGCGATATATCCCTATTTCTGCTTGATTTATTCTTTGAAAATCAGCTTGGGAAAGAGCATTTGCCAAACTATCATTCAAGGGAAAAAGACCTTTAACCACTGACTTACCTAAAGAATAGGCTAATTTGCATAATTCACAAAGAAGCACTGTCAAGATTTCTGGCTCTCCATGAAGATAACCAATATAAAACCCTTCCTCTGAAACTTCCGAGTAACTTTGAATAGCTATACCTCGTAATCTTTCATTTTGTATTAATCCGAAAACTTTTCCCCCAAGCAGACAGTCTTTTACTAACTCAGGAGTAAGGGTTTGACAGGTAGTCATTAATTTTGTGTAAAATGTTTGTTTTTTATATAATAAATCGTTTCTAATCATTAAAGACCAAGTATCATCAAAATCTTTCATATCTAATTGAATTAACTGGTTGGTGGCTGAAGCAATAGAATCAGCTTTATAAAGACTATAACTATCTAGTTTTTTATCTCCTCGTTGAGATATAATTTTCAACATTAGTTCATTGTTAGACAAGACACAGTAACGTAATATAGGAACATTGATTTGAGATAAATAATTATTTGTATGTGCATCTAATAATTTAGATAAACCTCGCCGTCGATAGCGACGATCTACTCTCAAAGAACTTAGCCAAGCTTCCTGTTTTGACAAAATAACAATATCCTGCATCGCCACAGGGATATCATCAAGAGTAACTACAAAAACTTTACTGTCAGGATTGTTAATCCGTTTCTCCAATACTAAGTGCATGTAATCTTTTTGATGTTCCCAGGTATTTTGGCAAAAAGCCAAGATAGGTTCTACATCTGAGATTTTAGCTAAGCGAATCTGGAATTCAGTCATCTATCCTTATGCTGTGGGTGTCTTTACAGGTTCGGTGCGTTACTCTTTTTTAGGATACAACGACTTTGACAACACACCCTAGGACGGCAGAATCATAACCCAGAATCAGCAACGCCCAAAATCTGGTTGCTTAGTTTTTGCGATCGCTGGATTTTTTCCTGCTCAGTAATAAGCTTTTTCGCATTTAAATTGGATATTATTCAGTTGCAAAAAAACTTCAAATCCTATCCACTACTCCCTACTTTCTAATCCAAAATTACGTAACAAAATTGATAATAGTTATAGATAAAATCCCAAAACAATCATTTTTTTTATTTGTAAAATAATGTTAAAAAATACAAATTACTCTTGACATTTTCCAAGATATTAGTAATAATAAAAATGTCCGATATTTCGATAATATTTATGGGCAAAAAGCCGCGCTTTCCACGTCAACTAAGAAGCGCGGCTTATGTCCCCAGTCACAAGCTATGTGTGAGGTAATTCCATCATGCCAGATAAACGATCTAATGATCATCTGAATCATCTGATTAACTGTCAGCGAGCCCTAGACCGCCTTGCCCAAATTGCCAGGACCCAATCCACATGGGAACATGCCTATCCTCGTCCCATCACCGAGCGAGAGGAAATCTTGATATACCTATACAGCAACTGCCGACTGTCCATGACCCCCCAGGAGTTTTACTGGAAATGGCAAGTTAAGCAAGAAGACATCGCTAACATCTGCTGTCGCTCAAGTTACGCTGTAAACAGCTGGCTGGCCCAAGGTGCTCGCTATAAAACTCCTTCTTCCGATTCCTTGCATCATCTGGCCTTAATGGATTTTCTCTTAGAAAATTTTGAGGCCATTCCAAAGGAGTTATTGAATCAGCTCTGCTCATTCGCGTAGCGTGGCCAAAAGGCCAAGGTTAAAGGTTATTAGAATTAAGAATGTAGAATTAAGAATGGATAATTAACAATGGATAATGTAGAATGAATGTAGGAGGTAGAAGCCAGAAGCCAGAATCCAGAATCCAGAAGCCAGAAGCCAGAAGCCAGACTTCTTAATTCTTCATTCTAAATTCTACATTCTTCATGGGGAACTTTCCTTCCGCAGATTCGTCTAAACCGCTAAAGCTACGGTATTCTACACTCAGGCAATTCCCTGATCTGAGCCATCAATCTGGGAAAAATGTATATATGAATCGAGTTGGAATTAGCAGAGAACCCACGGAGTCCACTTATGAAACGTTACAAAATTCTCTCCCTACTAGGGATGACAGCAGTATCGACAATCACTGCTAGTCAGGTTTTAGCTATGGAGACAGGTTACGGGAACTTAATCACCGAACCTGACTCTAGTGAGAATAGTCTATGGGAGGATGTTTCATTCCTTAAATACACTATATTTGATACCGCTGCTGGCGCTAGAGAGCCCCAAGATCCAGATCCTAGACCGCCACGCCGCTAAACGTCACGATGATGAGTTAGGTAGAGTCCGCCTCACCCAGACATTGATCTATAGCAGTTCTTAATTGGGTGAGTTACACAAGTTGTGGGTTAATGGGAGTAGGGAATAGGGAAAAAATCTTGTGTATCTCATGACTATCAGAACTGCTATATTCCAGCTAATTTACTCTTGATCCTCAATTCCCTCACAGAGTTTTCTGTCTTCTTTATGGACGTTCGGATTATTGTTCAGATAATTACCGATCTGATCACAAGCACGCTTCAGTAAGTAATTCACATCGTTTGATTGACTGTAATCTAAATATTGACTGTAATCTAAATTCCAAATACTCACCTGATTAGCTGCGTTAATCGAGACTAGGGTTTCACCGTCTGGACTGAAATTCACAGACTCCACAGGTTCAGAACCCTCGCTTAACGTTCCGATTAAAATTCCATTGGGATGCCATAGTTTAACTGTTCCATCCGCACTAGCAGAAGCAATAAGGTCTCGATGGGGGTGGAAACTGACATCATAAACAGTTTTTGTATGCTCTACTCCTTTTTTAGACTCGAATTGCTGCCAGGAGATGTCTTGACGAGTCCAAATTACCATAAAACCACGGGCAGCACCTGCCACAATCCGCTCACCATCGGGGCTGAAACTAACGGAGGACAACTTGCTAGGCCCAGCAAGGGTAGTAATGAGAGTTCCGTCCTGGTTCCAGAGTTTCACCGTCTTGTCATCACTGGCAGAGGCAATTAACTGACCATTGGGACTGAAACTGACGCGATTAATGGCATCTGTATGTCCCGCTAAAGTACGTACCCATTTCCCTTCCCTGGTCCAGAGTTTCACTGTTTTATCCTCACTTGCTGAGGCAATAATTTGACTATCAGGACTGAAACTAACGCTATAAACTCGATCCCTATGCCCCTCTAGAGTATGTAGCAGTTTCCCCTGGCGATTCCAGAGTTTCACCGTGTTGTCATCACTGGCGGTGGCAATTAACTGACCATCGGGGCTGAAATCAACCCCATTCACAAAACCCTGATGTCCCTGGAGGGTTAGTTCCCTAATCTGCTTTTTGGGGTTCCAGAGTCTGACCGTGTTATCATCTCGACTAGGAGAGGCAATTATCTCACCATCCGGGCTAAAACTAGCACCATAACCATAGACTGTATAGGTAGGTTGGAAAACCTTAGGCCAGGTTTGGTCAAGACTCCAAAGTTTGACAGTGAAATCAACACTAGCTGAGGCTAGCATCTTACTGTCAGGAGTGAAACTAACCTGATTGACAATATCTTTATGACCAGGAAGGGTTGAAATTGGTGTACCCTTACCAGTCCAGAGTTGGATTTTTCCGTCACTACTCCCTGAAGCAATCCACTTACCATCCGGACTAAAGCTGACGCTGTTGATAGGATGATCATATCCTGGCAAGGTTTTCCGTAAGGTTCCATCACGGTTCCAAAGTTTCACGGTCTGATCATCACTAGCTGAAGCAATGGTCTGACTATTGGGACTAAAAATTACACTCCAAACGGCTTTGTCATGCCCTTCTAGAGTTTTGATGAATGTACCGTCACGACTCCAGAGTTTTACCGTGTTGTCCTTACTGGCTGAAGCAATTAACTCTCCATCATGGCTAAAACTAACGCTCAAAACAGCTTTTTCATGTCCTGTCAAGGTTTTGATCAAAGTCCCATCACGGTTCCAGAGTTTGACCGTTTGATCACCACTGGCTGACGCAATGGTCTCACCATCCGGGCTAAAACTTACCCACTTCACCCCCTTATCATGTCCGGTCAAGGTTTTAATTAAGGTGCCATCCCGATCCCAGAGTTTAACGGTTTTGTCTTTACTGGCTGAGGCAATGATCTGATTATCAGGGCTGAAACTGACGCACCACACTGTCTCCTGATGTCCTTTTAAGTCTTTAATCAATTTGCCATCACGACTCCACAGTTTGATGGTTTGATCAGAGCTAGCTGAGGCAATGAGCTGATTATCTGGACTGACACTTACACTCAAGACACTACCTTGATGTCCCTCTAAACGATGGTGTTCTTGGATTAAGTTGACTGCTTGCCATAGGTTAGATACAGTCTCTTTTCCAATTTCTGATTTTGCTATTTTAGAGTTTAATAGTGTCCCTGCCTTGATGCTGCTTAAAAGGGCATCAAGCTGATTTTCATCTACAAGAAAAGAAAGCTTATATTTAGCGTTCAGTTTAGTAAGGATCGCCTCTCTTTCGTGGAATTTTGCCGATTGCCACAGCCCGATTGCAATCACCGCTAGTATAGTCATCGCCACGCTAAATCCCCCTAACCCCATCACCAAGCATTTCTGAAGCCGTTGTCGCGCCTCTCGCTCTTTTTCAAGTTCTGCTCTGATATCAGCCCCTTGTCGTTGTCGAATGAAATCAACCAGATAATCATGGACTAATTGATAGCGATCGCTATAAATCTCTCGCAACAGCAGCACTAAGCCAGATTTCACAAAAATTTCCAACACTAAATCTAATCGTTCTAGCTCTGTATCTACAGCCGCCAAGGCTTTTAATTCTTTTTCCAAATCATGGCGAGTTTTGAGAGGGCGGGTGTTGTTTTCATCTGTTAGCAAGTACAACACTAATTCAGCAACCCGTTTGTTCTCCGAGCCACAGGCTTCCACTATTTCTTCTAAGTATTGGTTGACTAATTCAGCTTTTGGGTTATCTCCTAGCTGTTGATACTGTTCTAGGGTGGTAATTTTGTTTCGTTCCAGTTGCGCCCCTACCACTTGCAACTCAATTGGTCGAATCTCTGCTAATTCTTTCCCTAAATCCTCCACTAATTTATCAATCAGTGCTTGCTCTAAGGGAAACTGAATTTGCTCCGTTAAGCCTTCAAGATATAATTTGGCATTTGGTGGGGTAAGATTACCCAAGTCAAACAGAATCCTCTTATCTAAAATATTGTTATTAATAACCTCTAAATCGATGCCGAACTTCTTAAATTCAAACAGCCAATGTAAATAATCGTCTCGCATAGACAAGATTACTTTTACATAAGGAATATTCAGACAGTCTCGCAAAAATTCATAAAAACCTCGCCTCTGCTTGGGGTCTGAGCAAACTGATAAAAACTCTTCAAACTGGTCAAATATTAAAACAGTAAGCAAATTTTGCCTACTATTCTTGCCCAACTGCTCAAGAATGAGGGCGGTTGAATCAAGCTTAGTAGATACAGAGGCTAAATTTACTCTCTTCTCCAGAGTCTTTTTTAAGGATTTGCCTAGTGCTTGAATCCAATTTGTATAAACTCGCTGCAAAACCGGTAATACCCAACGGGTATTAATGGTTTTGCGTTTTAATGCTGGTATTAATCCCGCCTCAATCATCGAACTTTTCCCCGCCCCGGACTGTCCATGAATCACAGTTAGTCTAGAGCGCTCCTGTTCCATGCGCTCAATCAGGCGATTAATATGGTCTTCCCTGCCAGAAGCCGCAATTTCTGGTGCTATCCTTTCTGAAGACTCAACCGTTGGTAAAACTGGGTTAGTTACCTGCTGCTTGGGCTGCAATCGACCGGCACCAATGAATGCCCGAAACCCAAACCGGCTCTCAATCCCCTGTTGTTCTTGTTTAATCTCAAAGGCAGCGAGATAGTCCCCTTGTTGGCAATAGGCCTGGTGTAATTCCTTCAAGATACCAATATAAAGGTCTGGATAATAGTGGGGTTTGGTTTCTGCTCTCGCGGTTTCCAAGTTATAAAGTGCTGCTTGTAATTGAGGAACATGTTTTTGCGTCCGCATAGCCCCAAGCAGTGCTCGCCCCAAGGAAAATAAATACCAACCCTTGGCAAAAGACTTTTCCCAGTCTAATAAAACTGCTTGTTCCGGTGAGGGATTGACTATCTTAGCTGATGCCCTTGATTGCAGAAAAAGCGCTTGTTTGGAATACTCTTGCGCTTTTGTAAAGGCTGATTTCCCTAGGGCTACCTGAGCCAAAAAGCCATAAGCTCGTGCCATTCTGAACGGATCAGAATAGGTTCGATGGAGGGTCAAGGCTTTGTGGGCAACTGTATCTAACTGCTCCCAATCTGACTGCCGCTGAAGTGCCTCTCCCCAAAAATTAATAAATTTGGCAGCTAACTCTGGGCGGTTAGCCTGCTCAAGAGCCTCAACCGATTCCTGAAAATAAACTTTTGCTTGTTGACAAGCTTGCTCCTTCTCAGCTTGATGCCACAGTCCATAACCAGCCCACCACAAGCCTAAACAGACTAGTACCTGTCCACGGCGTTCCAGGTTATCGGTTTGTTTCCACAGAGCTAAACTGCGCTCATAATGCTGTCGAGACTCTTGTTTAGAATTATCAGCCACTCGACCCAGCACAAATTCCAAACTGGCTTCTAACTCAGGGGCTAAGGCCACTCCCTGCTTTTGCAGCTCCTGTCGTGCTGACTGTAATTCAACATAGGATGCAGAGCCTTTGTTTAAATTCAGAGTACTACTTTGCAAAAACTCCGTTTCACGGGAGGCTACCACCTTGGCAAACACCTGATCAGTGGTTTGCTCAATAAACTGAATTAATTGACCGCTGCTAATCACAAACTCAACACAGCTTGACCAACTGTGGAAATCTGGCACTGACCGAATTAGCATTTGCAGCAACTTATCCGTCACCCACAACACTAGTGGAAACCGAAAGTTCCGAAACTCTTCCCGGATCTGGTTGGTTGCTGTCAGCACTTCCTCAATGCAATTTACTGAGTCTATCCCAGATACCATCAACGCCTCTGGCTGTTCCGGACCTAGCTCTTCGATAATAGTGGTATAGAGAGTTTTAACCGATTGCTCTAAGACCAGTTCCCTGATCGGAATAGGACATTGCTCCTGCAACTGCTCACTAATTTGTCTCCTCAATACCCCATAGTTACCAACCGCCAAAATCAAGGAAAATTCCCCCTTAGAAAACGTAATCAGTCGGATTAGTTCTCTCAAGGGCTCTTGGTTTTGATTTGCGGTTGTCTCTAGCATGAATTATAGTATTTTCAATTGGGTGAGGTACACAATTTTAGGGAGTAGGGACCCACCCCTAACCCCTCCCAGGAGGGGAACGGGAGTAGGGACCCACCCCTAACCCCTCCCAGGAGGGGAACGGGAGTAGGGAGTAGGGAGTAGGGTTTTGTAAGTGAGGAGGGAGCTGATAAGGGAGGGAGTGGAAAAAAATGTACCTGATGATCATGAAAATTTTATCCCTTGATTCACGCCCTTGAACCCGACAGGGAGCGGTGCATCTCATTTTTGCTCTTTGACCTGGTGGGTGGAATGGGCATGTTGCCAGTTACAATCGGACGGACTATCCCAACACTGGCTACGGATAACATGAGGGGGAGCCCGTCTGATCACGCACCCTACGCAACTCTCTGTTCCGAGATCCGCAGATCCGCTGTTCCCTTTGCTATAGCTGATACCTGACTGCTGACAGCTGTTCGCCCAGCGTGCGCTTCGCGCATATGCTTATATTAGATTGAGATTCCATTCAACTCCTTGGCATCAGCTAACACCGGATTGATATCATACCAGCATCCCTGGTCATTACAATACTCAAACACAAACAAACTCTTCAACAGGATTTGGTATTCCTCCTCACCCCTGACAGTTTTGTATTCAGCCACATGTCTGAGCAATTCCCACTCATCTGGTGTAATTGCCCTGCTCAATTCATTGCGACGCTGACTAATCACCCTTTCTACCAAGTTACGAGATAAAGGCAGCTCATCTTTTTTGAGGCAGTTACGGAGCAGCACCAGCAAGTTCCTGACATGACCCCCACTGACTAGACACAGCCGATCCAATGTCTGTGGGGTATCAAACACTTTTGTAATTAAACTGAGCCGTTGCTCTGGCTCTACATTTGGGAAGGCTCTGGCTAAGACCATCTGTCGCAACAAAGCAATTCCGGCATCACTGGGACTACCATCTTGTTCTTGTACCCTTACCATCGGTAACAGTAGGTGCTCACAACCAAACCGATTTCTGAGGTTTTCTTGGTCATTGGAAAATGCCAAAATCAGGGGAATGGTGTAGACCACATGGCATTTCAGTTGATTAAGATACTCCCCCCGGTCTACAAACAAATATTCTGGCTGATTGCGTTCCCGTGACTTAAGTTTATTATCAATCCGGTCAAGATTATCCACAATCACCACTAGTCCAGCTTTACCCTGCTTTTGCAGCTGCTGTTGAGCGGGTTCAATCAGTTCTGTATTAATCGCTTCTACAATATTGTTGACCCGTGGCTCTAGATGTTGTCGCAATAGGGAGCGAATGTCCTTAGAATTCTTCGCTTTGGTGGTAATTTCCCCAATCCCAAACCCTAGGGAATACTCGTCCTCTTGTGAGCTGAGGCCAATCTCACCGGGCATTGTAACCCCTAAACCAGGAACCTGAAACTCAGGAACGTTAACTTTTAACCCGGTTACCTCGGAGTTTAACAACTTAGCCGCCCCTTGCACTAAGGATTGGAAGCGGGTGGGTTGGAGTTTAATTTTAGCTTGCTCCAGACTTTGAATCACCTGACGAGCAATGGTCAGCAAAATATCACTGATCTCTACATCTGCCAGATCCAAGTCATTAGAGGACTCAAAATAAACCACATGAAATCCCTGTTCTTCTAATTCCTGTTTCAATCGCGATAACTCGGTAGACTTGCCACAGCCGATGTGTCCTGTAAACAACTGACAGGTCGGCTCCTCTTCTGAGAAGATAATGGTGCGTCTGAGTTCTCCAATAATATTGCTGGCGCGCACCTCGGAAAAATCAATGTAATATTTTTGGTCTTCAGCCTTTCCCAGATTCAGGGTTTTACTGGGATTACAGACCCGAAAAAATCTGCTGAAATTCACTGTCATTAAAATTCCCCCCGGTAGACGAATTGACTATTGTCAGATGGCACCCCGATATCTGCCAGATCGACATAGCTGACAACTTGATGCTTATAGCGCTATTGGCGCTAGAGCCTCTATATAATTTATCGACTTAAGAGTTACACATTATGCAATTGACATTTTCCCTTCACTGCAACAAAATGTAACATTCTTACCAATCCTGATGGTATATGATGCAGTAGCGCCGCAGAGAGTTGCCTGAAATTTCAACAATGGTATCCTCCCTTCACACTTCCTACTTCTAGTGTGGCTCATCAGTCAGACTCTTAGCAGTACCCGATGGGGTACCTTGGTTTTAGGGAGCAGGGAGCAGGGAGTAGGGAGTAGGGAGTAGGGAGTAGGGAGTAGGGAGTAGGGAAGAAATCCTGTGTATCTCATTAGACTAGAAAAAGCTGCATTTTAGGCAATCCTTTTCTATTCATTCCTTGATTCAGCAACGCCTAATTCTGAATACTTACATCCCAGCTAAATATCCAAACCAATTACTTTTAACTCAGGGGAATGCTCTATGATAAACTGATAATATATCTCTTGCTTATCCTGGGGTGATAAATCAATTTTCCATTCTAACAATCCCATTTCACCTGTCTGTATTTTGGGATTAGTCTGAATCAGCCGCACTTTGATTTTTTCATCACGGCTTACTGGCAACTGTTCTTTAACTACCACAGTCTTTTGCACACTCTGCAAATTAGTAATTACGAGTCGATAGGCATAAGTGGTGCGGCGCTGGTTGCCAATTAATTTCTTATCAACTTGACGCTCCACTAAATCCCGCTCAATTTTGACTCCCTCATCTATCCCTAAGTTGAGCCTGAATTCTTGTCCTGGTGCAATATTCTCTAACTTAGTTGTACCAACAAAGGTTTGATCACGAAAGATATTCGCTTTTCCTGGTAACAAGGTTGCACCGGTAACAGGATTGGTAACAACAGTTTGTAGGTAAGCGAAGCTAACTAGCCGAGGAATGGCAAGATACTCAGGATTACTAGGATATTCATCACTAAAAATAGTCACTTTATGAGGGGAACCATCACTCGGAATATTGCTGTTACCATCTAACTCAAAGGTAACCACACCTCCTTCTGTAGATACTACTGCTACCACTGTTTGGGCAGCAACTGGTGCTGGTGCTGATAGGGCTTGGAAAGCACTACGAGTTGTCAATGCTTCCGACTCATGCTCATAGTCTTGATCTGGAGATGATTCTGACATTGACTTAGACATTGCCCTACTCTTTACCCTTTGCAAAGCTCGGATAGGTTGTTGGTCTAGTGCCTCAATGTACCATGGTTCCAGCTTAGGGGGTAGGGTTCCCAGTCCAGGCTTAGCAGTGGAAAGAGTAAGGCTAACGTTGGACCAATCTTCCCCAGTGCTTTGTTTGACTTGTGCAAGGTAACTCAGATTTATGCGATCGCTACTGCTGTTGGTGCGCAAGTCGTAAAGTGGTATCCAACTGGCACGATTAACTACATAGGATACTTCTAGGTCAAAATCCACCGCCCCCTCTGCTGCTAAGGTGACAATAATGCTCAAGCTCTCCTGGGGACGGGGAGTTTTCAACTGTTGTAGCTTAGCTTTCAGAGCATTTAATTGTTTTTGTAACTGTTGCTGTTGTTCTTCTTGTTGAGCGATCGCGCTCGCATCTGCATGGTAACGCTGCTCCAGAAAGTTCAGAAATTCACCTGTTTCTTGCACGCCAATCTGTTGTTGGGCAAGACTGCGGGAAAAATGTTGGACAGCTTTATCAGTCAAAGCCTCCACAAAATTCTTTGCTAGCTCCTTTGACGCCTGCTGGTCTTGGAGGTGGCGTTTTTGCTTTTCTAACTCCTTGATTTGCCCACTCAATTGAGCAACTTGTTCCCCCACTGGTTCAGAGTCAAAGACTTTTTCTGTCCGTACTCCCAATAATCGCACAGCTCCTGTACCAGTCCCTGTTGCTCGCACCGACTCCGTTTCTATGGTCATCGGTAGCCGAGGGATTACCAGTTCTTGCTCTTGCCCAGTCAATGACACTTTAGTGCGCCGCGTCACCCTTGCCTGGTTGGAGTAGACGGTCACTTGGGAGATTCGACTTTCTACTGTCAGGCTGGTATCTTCTAAGGTCGTGTCTGTGTTAACCATGATGATATCTACTATAGCAGTGATCCTGAGGGGGTAACAAGCAGCTTTATTAGGCTTACTGGGGGGGGTTGCTTAATAATGGAATGATTGTAAGAGTTTTGTATAATGGGCATCAGGCGTGGAACTGGCATCTTGCCAGTTTCAATATATTTTCGCGCGGGCAGGATGCCCACTTTACTTATATTCAGCGCGAAGATTCAGCAACGCCCGAATGGGTGTAGGGAGAAATAATCGTTCATAGCAATCCCCGATGATGAATAAAAACCAAAATAACTGCCCACGAACCCAAAGCTACTTTTACTGCAACCAAGATATTGAGTAAGGGGATGACGATACCGCTGACCAGTGTCTGCAACTCCCCGTGGGGTAATTCTACTCCCGTCAACGTTATAACCGCTAGTACAATAAAAATCAAAACTGAAACCTTCTCCCACCTAGCAGCTTGCCAGCGCTTGTACACTGCCTGCATCCACTGGAATGATGAGGTGATAGCAACCAGACCGATTGCGGTTCCCCCCGCCACCCCAGCCGCAAAACCACCTCCTGGACTCAGATGCCCCCGAATCGCCAGCTCGATACCTACCAACGCCGCAATCGTCGCTCCCAGACGCGCTAGAACAATGGATGGTTTATCGGTAAATTGATAGATCGTGCAGAAGGGCTTTTCATCGGCCAGTAGAAATTTAGCTCCCATGATCGCGATGGTAAATACCACCACTTCAAAGATGGTGTCATAGAGCCGATTCCGGAAAATGATACCTGAAACCGCATTGGGCACCCCAGTATCTTTTACAACGGATTCGACGATAGAGAGATCTGATAAGTCTGCCGCTGGATTGGGCAAAACCATAAATTTGACGTACAGCGCTATCCCTGCTGCAATGTAAATCCATTTCATTAATGATCTTTCCCTGCCTCTGGTATATTTACATAAGTTAGGCTTGTCGCCGATAATGAAAGTTCACTTTGCATGATTTCATAGAGGCGTTGAACCCTGGTCTGGGTGTGATAAGGTAGGGTTTCATACTCTTGCCCTACCTGGTCTTGATCATCCTGTGGTGATGCCTTCTGGGTAGCTCCTGGAGCTAATCCCCTCTGGTCTTGCTCAAAGAGCCATCCCTCATCTTCGGTACAGGTCCCATGGACTTCTTTTTCTATCAGCGCCCGCTGCAAGCTATCCCTATCTGTGTAGGTTACCAGCTCAAGGCGCATATAGTGTTTGTTCAGAATTGTGCGTAAGTCATTCATCAGTTCCCCAAAATCCGGTTTGGTCTTGCTGTCTGGTAAAGACTCCCCATCTGCCTCAACGTCCCAGTCTTGGATCACGCCAAGACGCATGGTTAAGGATGAACGCACCGCAACCGCATAGAGGGTAATGGCTAGCATTGTACCCACCAACGCTTCGGTCAAAGCCACATCCGCTGCCCCAAACATGGCATAGACCAAAGCCGCCACCGCTCCCAGTATGCCTCGGATCACCAGAGCATGGTATGGATTGACCTGAAATACCAGCATGCAGGCCGACAAAGGCAGTAGGGCGGTTATCACATAGATATAGCTATCAATCATGGTCACCCTCACTACTGGAACAGTAAGCCAAAACATATCCCAACACTGTATTCCAGATCGCCAAGGAGATAATGGCGAGAATCAGCAGCGGCCATTCACTGGGTATCTTCAGCAGCAGCCCGACGATGATACTCATCGAGCCGAGGGTATCTGCCACTGAAAGACTATGCAGCTTGAATAATACTGATCGCTCACCGATTAGGGGAAAGGTTCCCCAAAACCAGAATAGGATTCCGACACCTATGCAAGTGTAACTTAGTGCATTAATCATACATCACTCATTCGTTTAATTACGTGTGCCAGTAACATTAATCCAGCATTCCCCACACTCAGGATGATCACTCCGACAACACCGATCATCCAATCATCGCGCAAGACAGATACCATCAGGATCATGATGGATGTCTTGGTGGCAATACTCGCAAATGCCAACATTTTTTGCCAAATATCATCATCTTGCCAAGCCTCATAAATGGGGATGAGCAGAGCCAGAATCATGGCAATCAGGATCAGCGTCATCGTTTTGTCCTCCGTCGAACCCGGTGTACTTCGTACCTGCCATCTTGGTGGTATTTCAACACAATGGTTTTTGGTGTAAAGGTGATCAGGAATATATCCAGGAATATCAGCCCAGGAGTCCGTTGGGGTTTGACTCCTTCCATGATTACATCTTCGTGCTTATGGGGACGGAGCATGATTTCAAATGCCTCAATATATGCCTGGGGAATCGCTACTATCACTTCACCGAGCACCCGCAGCCAATCCTTTAAGGCTTCTGGGGTTTTGGGGCGTCCTGGTAATAAAAATGCGATCGCAATCCCAATGATGATATTTGGCAGACTCAGATTGGCAGTCAGCAAAAACCAAATAACCAGTCGTAAAATTAGATTTAGATGCCCAATCATGGAAACACCATCCAGAACAATAACACTAACATCAAACTCATCACCCCAATTAGATGGTCAAATTCCTCAAGCACACGGGGTAGCTTGAGTACAGATCGTTTGAAAATCAACAAATATGCCAACCATCCAAGGCCAATGGTTGCCAGGGGTTTGATAATATTGGCAAAATTATATGCCTGGTAGTACACACCATTGACGGCAATCAGCCCACCGAGCAACAGTATCATCGCTAACCAAAAATTGACCTTTACCTGCCCTTGGCTGTCATTCCCATGGGGCAGAAAGATGAATTTCCCAAAGCATGTTGCCGTTCCTAAGGCAGCAACATTCATACCGATAACTTGCCAGGGTACTAGATTCTTCAGAGTCAACACCTTCGCCCCAAAGCCAGACAATAATGGAAAGCCGGAAATTGAGAAGCTAGCTATAGCCAGGGCAATCCAAATTGGGGTATTAATCCGCTGATGTTGCAGTTCATTGAGGTTACGGCTGGGCAAAACACCCGCGATTAAAAAGAGCGCTGATTTTACCAAACCATGGGTCAGGGCATAAAAGCCTCCCACTTCTGGTGCGGCGAGGATAAAGCCTAACTGGGAAATCGTGCTAAAGGCGAGAATACGCTTGGTATCCTTTTCAAATAAGGCATAGGTTATTCCCAGAAGCGCTGTCCCCACTCCAAATATCCTGACGATAGGATCAAGTTCCTCCACTATCAGAGCACAACGCAACAGTGGAAAGACTCCCGTTTTGATCACAACTCCTGATAGCAACGCCGACACTGGGCTCTGAGATTCGGAGTGGGTTAAGGGTAACCACAATCCTGAGACAAATATTCCCCCCTTGACTAATAGTCCCAGAAAGATCAGGGCAAGGGCTTCTGGAGGTGCTCCCCGCAACCCTTCAAAGGCAAAGGAATTATTGGCCTTATAGACTAAAATTGCGCCGACCAGATACAACAGCATGGCTGTATTGCTGACAAAAAGATAGCGCAAGGCTACCCAAATTGATCGGTCGGTTCGGGGATAGGCAATCA
>NZ_CEYLVT010000029.1:19636-26521 GCF_982860115.1 Moorena sp. | reverse complement strand
TACGGCATTGACACTGCCATGTAAGATAATGGTTTGGGTATAAAAAAAAGCTGTTTTACCACTTTGCCAACAGTAGAGAATGACTGCTGCGGTTACCAGCCCATTGGTCAAGATAAAAAAGGCGCTTAATTGATCTACTAGTAATGTGACACCGAAATTATCCAGCAGCTTTAGGCTTAATGGCGATTTTGTGAGAAATAGCTGTGTCCCATATTCCACCGAAACCATGGCAACCCCTAGGGCGAGGTATCGGTCAAGTTTGGGGATCAGATAAATGCTGAATCCCACAAATAGCGGTAGGGCAATCCAGGGAATCGTAATGGTACTCATGGCGTGTTATTCTTCTCGATCTGGTTGCTTTCCAGGGTAGGATTGTCCCGTGCCAGTTTCATAACACCCACTAGCATCAAGGCTTGAATGGAAAAGCCGATCACAATCGCTGTCAAGATCACTGCCTGGGGCACCGGATCTGCGTAAGCCCTATTTTCGACGTTTGAAAGAATCGGTGTGAATAAACCATCTCGGGATGCAACCAACACGTAATAGGCAATCACCCCCGTGCTCATGATATCCATAGAGATGATTTTCATAACCAGGTTCTTTTTAAGGATGATGCCGAAAAATCCGCACAATATTGTGGCAAATATGAATGCTTCTAACACGGGAATTGCCTATTGGGTAAGGGTTGGTGGTAATTATCTTTATACAATGATACTGTCGAACAGTGCTATAAAATATATAGCACGTTTTAATAGTGCTAGGAACTATTGACACTATTGATAAGTTCCAAGGTACACCATAGACTCATCCCACACCAAGGTTTTGCTTTGAGCTTGGGATTGGGAAAAACACGGGCAATAGCAAATGACAGAATCCACTCATGGCAAATCAATGGTTAACCTCAGCCCTGAGGATGTCAGCGATACAATTGGGGGCTTGCCAACTACTGAAGGTGTGCCGCCGAAGGATGTCTACACTTGGGAGCGGGATGCATTAGCCGTGAATCTTTTGGATTTATCAGTACCATTTGAATTGGTTGGGCGGCAAGCACAATTCCAGCGCATCACTCATGTTTTAGCCCGTGATGGCAACGTGCTGATTGTGGGAGTGCCCGGAAGCGGACGGCGGACTTTGGTAAGGCGCGCGGCACGGGAAGTTGGAGTTAAAATCCTAGAGGTTGACTGCATCCGGGTTACCGATGGTCAGCGCTTCGTGCAACTGCTGTGGGAGAGCATAAACCAGACCTTTCCAATGGCAACAGTTCAAGCTCTAATGGCAGATTGGATTGAAGGTCAGGCAGCGGAATTATTTGTCCTGAAGGATGAAGGCATTGGCACAGAGGGACTTAAACCGGTTCGGATCCAGAGCAAAGAGCTGCAACGGAAAGCATTTGAAGTATTACTCGATCTCCTGCAAAGGTTAGCTGAATCTGAGGGGGAACGGGTAGTGTTGATTTTGGAAAGCTTCCCCCACATCCGCTCTTGGGATCGTCATGGGGTGTGGGAAGAATTTTTGCGGAAACAGATCGAGGGTCAGACTCAGGTAAGTTATGTGCTAGTGGCAACAATCGCAGAAACCAGCATTTATCCCCATGAACCAGGGAATAATTTGGAAATTGTGCAGCTGGCTCCTTTAGCTAATGATGTCGTTGCGGCTTGGGTCACTGAAGTTTTGCATACCCAACGGCTGACCTTCGATCCGCGATCGCAAGCACTGGAAATTTTTGTCAATGCGGTGCAAGGACACTTCGGTGATGCTTCGGCACTGGTGCGACGTCTCAAGTCGGTACGAGTTTCTGATGGACTAATTCGTGATGGCCATGTTCAGCAGGCCATCCAAGAACTGCTAGCGGACTTATCCATGGTCTTCGAGTCATTACTGATGCTGCTTCCAGCTAATCAAGCCCATCTTTTAGAATCCCTGGCCCTAGACCCTACCGACAAGCCACAAAGTCGAGATTACATTCAAAAGCATTACCTATCAAGAGGGGGTTCTCTCCAAGGAGCGATCGCTGGGTTGCAGCACAAAGGTTTAATTTATGGCTCTGAGCAAGGCTACCGACTCGCTTTACCTCTGTTTGCTTTGTGGCTTTGCCAGCGCCTGAGTTGATATAGCTTTTGTATCTGGGTTGTGAACATACTTGCGCAAGGTAAGAGGCAAGAGGCAAGAGGCAAGAGGCAATAGGCAATAGGCAAGAGGGGAAAAAGATCCTAAATTTTATTGTCCAATAAAAAAAGACCATACAGGTTTACATCGCTATCTCAAGCTCAACAGATGCGTTCGCGTAGTGTGGCCTACGGCCAATCGCATTTGGATTCTGTGTTATGCCTACTACTTTTTTGCTACACTCTGGGTATTATCTATCATGCCCAATAGAAAAAGCTTTATCCTTTTTGACTTGCCTGAGCTAATACACGCACACTTCAAGCCATGAACTTCCTAGATCCAATCACCCTCAAAATCTTCTTGGTCGCCCTAACTCAGCTAGAGGATTCACTCTCACCGGAACTTCAGGGTGAGTTAAAGACCCTTGCAAAGGAGTTTCCCTCCCGTGTTTCCAATCTTCATGTCTTGGGTAAGGGTTTGGCTCCTTTGGAACAGGCTGACAAGGTTGCAAATCCTGCTAGTATTCAAGATAATTCTGAATTCGAGGCAGCAATGGCAGCTTTCGCGATAACTCGCAAAAACTATCGCAATGCCTTTCGGGAATTAGCTCATTGAAAGAGCCTCGCTGGGTGCCAGAGCAAGCAGTAATAGATATCCATGACGAGTTAATCCAAGAGCATGGCGGATGTTTTGGATTAAGAGACCCGAATTTACTTTCAAGTAGTTTAGCTAGACCTAAAAATTTATTTGCCTATATTGATAGTGCTAGTCTGTTTGATCTCGCAGCAGCCTACGCTTTTAGTTTGGCAAAAAATCATCCTTTCGTCGATGGTAACAAGCGAATTGCTCTTGCTGTCATCGACGTTTTTTTACGTCTAAACGGATATGAGTTAGTGGCGGCAGAAGAAGAAGCCGTGACCAAGATTAAGGATTTAGTAGAAGGAATCGAAAATCAAGAGTCTATAGCTACTTGGATTGCAGCCAACTCCCAGGAATTGTAATATAGCAAAGGGAACAGGGAGTAGGGAGTAGGGAGTAGGGAACAGGGAACAAAAATTATCACAATTCCTACACGGATTGCTATAATCACAATATTTTTTGGATAAATGTTGAATTTTTAACAAAAAAATGCATTTAAAAAAACTTGATTTATATTGATATAATATCGCGTCAACATCCAACTAATTTTTAAATCAAAACTATCCCAAATTTCCTCCGCACAGGTGGCATCGCCTCAGCACGGGCAAATGCCTGTTTGATTATCTGTGAAGCTTTCTCTATAATTTACTCGTAACTGATATTTCCGTAATTACAGCGTTTTTCATAACTATTAGGTGCCCTTGACCCATTAAGAATTAAATTCGCTCAAAGCGCCTATCGGCAAAGCCGACGCGGGGCGCGTTCGGGTCGCAGAGGTACACAGAATTTTTTCCCTATTCCCTATTACCTATTCCCTATTACCTATTCCCTATTATCTATTCCCTATTCCCTATTACCTATTCCCTATTATCTATTCCCTATTATCTATTACCCAGCAATCTTTACCTGACCCAATTGAAAACTGCTGTACTAAGTTGCAGTTGGTAATAAACGATAAATAGTGAAAATAAAATGTGTTAAATCTTGTTAAATCTTGTTAAATCAATGTGACAGTTAGACATTTTTTTGCCAGGAACGAAAAACAAAAAAAATGTTAATTCTTGGAGGGAATAGCATTATTAACGATATTGTCAATAGTGGTTTGGGCGAATAACTGAAAAGGTTACGCAAAAGGTTATGCATCTACTACGAGACAAGCTTCAATTCGTTAACACCATTGCCCATGAAGGCAAAGTTGTGGTTATTGCCACCGATACAGACGGCAAGATTTGGTACACCATCAAGCAGGATGGCTTTGAAGACTCCTACCTCAACACTCCCGCAGACCAAAGGACAGGCTGGGAAGAATTCCAAGAACTGGAATTCCCGAATGAAACTCAGGATGACCAGTCGGTAATTGATAAAGAAGCGGCAGAACTAACCCATCAAGGCGATCAGAGCAAATTTATTCTGCGTACGCGCTACAGAACCAAGAATGAATCAGCAGCTTTTCCGGTACAGTTAGTTTCGGCAACAGGTCACCTCTATGTTTTTCGTCAATCTAAGGCGGATTCTACCGAAACGACTCCCAATACCTTATTGGTAGACCGTTTTGTCCTCGATGGCATGACCAATCAACTGGTACGGAAGTTGGATGTGCGGTTTAAGCGATCGCGTCAGAAGTATCAACCCATCGCCAGTATGAAGAAAAATGCTAACGGTGGACTCTCGAATATTGATTCTTTAGATTTTCGCGATGCTGATGGCAAGCCTTTCTATGAGCCGACCACGGAACTCACTCTGATTGAGAACCTTCACCAAGGTGGGTTTTCAGTAGTGCTGTTACCGACCAATGAACATGATAATTACCGTTGGCACATTTTTGCCTACAACTCTCAAACTCAGAAGGTAGAATTAACCTCCATTCGTGCTTCAGCAGAGGGATTGTTTGATGTCAAAGACTACACGGTTTTAGAACCCCGACCCGAAGCTAAGAATGCTTTAATCCCTCGTTCTATTCCGGGTATTATTAAGCGCAAGCTGGATCTCAATGGTGTTGAAGTCGCTAATGGCTTGTCAGCGACTAAATACGATATCCAGAAAGAGCAGCAAACCAAAGATGGAATGCAACTGCTCAAGGATTCCACCAAGGTCATGGTCGCAATTCCCACAAAACAGGGCAATGTGGCAACCTTGAGTTTTGCTGTAGCAGCAGATGGTACCTTGGCACAGATTGATGAAAATCCCGACAATACTGAGATTCTACGCAGTCAGAGTCGGAACCTACTTTTACCCTTAAATACCCTAGATGAAATTAAAGCGATTGGGGATTCGACACCACCACCCCAAGCGAAGATCACGGGTATAGAAAGAGGGGATGAAGATAGAGTTCAGATTGTTTCTTCCCCATCATCAGGTTTAAAAACCGGGGATACGGTCAAAATTGCCAACACCCAAAGTTACAACGGTCATTATCAAGTTATCAGTATCGATGGTGATACCTTTGAAATTGCTGCCGAGTGGGTCAACAGTGAAATTGGCAGTTGGGAAGTCGTGCCGAAAACAGAGACGGGTTTAGTCTTTGATGGCATGATTACTGAGGTGGAAAGAGTAGCTGATGGTAAGCTACACATAACTGCTTTCAATCATGGCTTACAAGCAGGTGATGAAGTCCAAATTGTCGATACCACTGGCTATGATGGCACTTATGGGGTTACCAAAATTGATGATGAAAACTTTACGATTAATGATCTGTTCTGGAAACCGGGTGAAGCAGTCAACCTGAAACTGGAATCCCGCAAGCGGCGGGGAGTGATGTTTGATGGTGTTGATCAGTATATCAAAACTCCAGCCCTAGAGTTAACCCCTCCTTCGGAAGAATTCTCCTTTGGCTATACTTGTTCAGCGTGGGTTTATGTCTCAGCAACGGGTAGTGGTGAACAGATTATTGTTGGAGAAGAACACGAACATATTCAATTGCTGGTGAATAACGGCACTGTGGCGTTGAAAGTCAAGTGTGCTAATGGTGTTGGCCTAACCAGAGATACAACTACGATTCCAACAGGTCAATGGGTGTACTATGCAGGCATTATTTCCTCTGATGCCGCTAGTGACAAAACTATCTTAACTCTCTGTAAGAATGGTCTGCAGGTGGGAACCCCGACAGAAGTGGCATCACTATTTGATGCTCCCAACAATTGGCAGCCTGAATTTTTGATGGGGAAATCCTTGGGCGGTAAAATTGCTGATGTACAAGTTTGGGATAAGGTTCGGACGGTTAAAGAAATCAAAGATAGCATGTACCTGCAACTTACCGGACGAGAAGTTGATTTAGTCGGCTACTGGCGACTGGGGGCAATTACTGAGGATAAGGAAAGAAAAGTTGTTGATTTCTCCGTTTACGGAAACGATGGGACAGTTTATGGGGATGCCTTTGTGAGTGCGATTACTCTCAGTCGCACTTTAGGAGATGGAACCACCCAAGCTGTTAAATACAGCAATGATGATTTGGTAGCGGTGAGTGCCCGGGCTACCTATATCGAAACGTTTGAGTTTAAAACCAATCCAAATGTCAACCCGAATAATGTTGATGGTCAAAACGGCAAGTTATTTACGTTTTCCTATTGGGGGAAAAAGAGCCGCAGTGCTAAAGAACGTATCGAACAGAAACTTTTTACGATTGACACATCGGACTTTCAGTCTTTAGGCAATGACTGGTACAAGGCGACCTGTCGTTTTACTGTACCCGATGGGGTGGCAATGATGCGTAGCTTTGAACTGGGTAATGTTCAAGGTACATGGTCAACGTTGGAGATTCGTAAGCATCGGGTTCAGTTAGTATCTGATAGCATTACTGAGGTCAACTATACAGATAGCGTTAGTTTATCTACCTTGGCAGATAACTATGCTGAGTTACCCGGACAATTAAAAACATTAGAACAGAAAGAACAAGAAGAAGCGAAACTTCTTAAAGAAAAATCGGATCTCGAATATAAGCTGGCTGGGCTTGACAGGGAAGATATGAGCGCAGAACTAGCTGCACAGCAAGCAAGAGTCAACCAACTACTAACAATCAAGAACGAAGAATATAACAACTATCAGACGGAACAAAATAGTCCCTTTAACTATATCTGTAAAATCAAACTTTCAGGAGAGAGCTATAGCAGTTATCCCCGTCAATACATCCATGCTGAAGGAGGT
>NZ_CEYLVT010000029.1:473-19536 GCF_982860115.1 Moorena sp. | reverse complement strand
GGTAACCGCAATGCCGGTCAACAAATTGTTACTTGGTATTCGGGACATAACTGGCTGTTCATAGAACAGAGCAACGGTTCATACCAAATCAAACTTTCAGGAGAGAGTCAAAGCAGTTATCCCCGTCAATACATCCATGCTGAAGGAGGTGGTAACCGCAATGCCGGTCAACAAATTGTTACTTGGTATTCGGGACATAACTGGCAATTAATCAAACAATACAAGTCAAGCAACAACAAAATTGATCAAGCCAATGCAGATTATAACAGTGCAAATGAAGAATATGAAAGAGAAAATGAGGAATTAAATAGACTCCAAGAAACCGTTAACGCTGATGCGACTGATCGACAAGCTTGGGAAACTCGCCTTCAAGAAGTTAACAATCAACTTGCTCAAGTTCAAAGTGAGTTAAATACTCTCAACAACACAGTAATCAACACAGTCAGAACTACTCAACAAACCCCCCAAACCCTACCAACACTCCACACCGTTAGTAATGGTTCTCAAAAAGGTTTAGTTACTAAAGGTGGATTACTCGGATTTGCCTCCCCCGCGACGCGCATCGCAGCCATTGAAACTTGTGAAGGTAACGTACAACTGAGCTACTTTGACAGTCAAGGTCGGATGCGTCAGACTAACTTTGATGCAACCTCCGATAGTCGGAATACGACGTTTGAACAGTGGCTCCCAGATCAACTCCCTGTTGCTCTCAACTTTGCTGATAGTAACGGCAAAATTGAGTTAGCAAATCCATTTGTTTTGGGTGAGTCATGGACAGTGGAAACCTGGTTTTCCTTTCCATCTGCAGCGATGGAAAAACAAATAGACTATGTATACAATTTCGAGCACTATTTCGAGCAAAAACTCCTTGCCACTGACTCAAATGAATCTGACAACTTTGGTTCAAGTGTAGCAATTAGTGATAATATCGCTATTGTCGGAGCTTATAACCTAGACACGGGGGGCACTGACCCAGGTGCAGCCTATATCTTTGAGCGCGACAGCAGTGGTACTTGGACACAGACCCAAAAACTTCTTGCCAGTGACCCACAGGCAGATGACAACTTTGGTCGGAGTGTAGCAATCAGTGGTAATATTGCTATCGTTGGAGCTTATCGAGAAGACACGGGGGGCACTAACGCAGGTGCAGCCTATATCTTTGAGCGCGACAGCAGTGGTACTTGGACACAGACCCAAAAACTTCTTGCCAGTGACCCAGAGGCAGATCACAACTTTGCATATGCCAACTTTGGTTTAAGTGTAGCAATCAGTGGTAATATTGCTATCATTGGAGCTTATGCAGAAAACACGGGGGGCATTGAGGCAGGTGCAGCTTATATCTTTGAGCGCGACAGCAGTGGCACTTGGACACAGACCCAAAAACTTCTTGCCAGTGACCCAGGGGCATATGCCAACTTTGGTTTAAGTGTAGCAATCAGTGGTAATATTACTATCATTGGAGCTGGTGAACAAAACACAGAAGCCAGAGGTGCAGCTTATATCTTTGAGCGCGACAGCAGTGGTACTTGGACACAGACCCAAAAACTTCTTGCCAGTGACCCAGAGGATTATGACTACTTTGGTCGGAGTGTAGCAATCAGTGGTAATATTGCTATCGTTGGAGCTCGAGGAGAAGACACGGGAGACAGAAATGCAGGTGTAGCCTATATCTTTGAGCGCGACAGCAATGGTACTTGGACACAAACTCAAAAACTTCTTGCCAGTGACCCAGAGGCAAATGACAACTTTGGTCAGAGTGTAGCAATCAGTGGTAATATTGCTATCGTTGGAGCTTATCGAGAAGACACGGGGGGCACTGACGCAGGTGCAGCTTATATCTTTGAGGCAACAGTGACATATGAATATGCATCTGAACCTGCACGAAAAATTTTATTGGGTAGCACAGATGATAGTTCTCCCGTAGTGATTGAAGAGAAGTCAAAACTGGGAACACTGATTGATGGAGAATTTTATGATACCGGCTATAATCTGGAGCGATTAACTCCCGGATGGCATCATCTAACTGCTGTTGGCAAAGATTCTAGCACCATTTTCTATATCGATGGTCGTCAAGTGGCTGATGTTAAGCAAGCATACATCGATGCAGCAACAGATGATGCCACCAAAGAGCAAAGAAAAACAACAATTTGCCAAGCTACTGGTATTAATATTTCTACCATTGGCAATAGTACCACCGGTTCTGAGCAATTTGGCAAATTGGCAGAAGTTCGAGTTTGGAATTTGGCTCTGAGTAAAGCAGAGATTGCGATTAACAGCAAAACTCGACTCAGTGGTAACGAACCCGGATTAGTAGCTTACTATCCCTTGAACGAAGGGACAGGAACTGAGGTCAGAGACCTGACTGGTAGTACTAATACTGCTAGTACTAATACTGCTAGTAGTAACAATAGTACAGATACTGATGCGGCTACCATTGAACATCTCGAACATAAGGTAATGCACTTTGATGGGGTAGATGATTATATAGAGGTTCCTGCTCACGCCAACCCAACTACAGCAATCACTGTTTCACTCTGGGCTAAAAGTAACACAGAGAATTGGAATAAGAATGGCTGTTTAGCTAGTAAACGAAACGCTTACATAATCTGCCCAGTGGAAGGTAGTAAATCAATCAAGTTTTGGATTTACACTAAGAAATGGCAAAACGTTGTCCATACACCATCAGAGATAGATATCAATCAATGGCATCATTACGCAGGAACCTTTGATGGCACGACCCTGAAATTATACATAGATGGTGTACAAGTAGCTAGTGAAAATATAGCAGGAGTAATCAAGGTAGATACAGGAGTATTATGTTTAGGTTGGGACGATGGGATAGAATCTAGATATTTTAACGGTCAAATCGCTGAAGTCCACATTTGGAACAAAGCCCGCACAGCTGAAGAAATCCAAGCGGATATGTCCCAACGCCTAACGGGTCAAGAGTCAGGTTTAGTTGGTTATTGGCCATTAAATCAGATCCAAACCGAAGGAGTTCAACAAAAGGTTCTGGACCTCACAGGTAACAACAATCACGGCACCCTTAACGGAGCAATCCTCTTTGATGACAATACCTTGCCCATTAGCAGCAATACTGATAGTGCCAATAGTAGTACAGTTCCCATAGAAAATCTGGAACATAAGGTAACGCACTTTGATGGGGTGGATGATTATGTGTCCTTGCCCGCTGAGATTTCTAGTAACATTAGCAATCAAATTACTCTTGAAGCCTGGGTTTACAGCGATAGTCTTTCACAAAACAGTGTCCACAGAAGTATCGTTACTGAGGTATACCCTGGTTCCAACAAAAAAATTACTTTCCAACTTTGTTTAAATGGTTCCGATCACCGACTGCAAGCCGGATTTTTCAATGGGAGTTGGAGGCAAGTAACAGCAGGTTCAAGCTTTCCCATGAACCAATGGGTACACGTAGCGGCGAGTTACGATGGAGTGTCGATCAAAATTTATCAAAATGGTAGTTTGATTAGTCAATCTGCAAATCTCAATTTGTCCTTACCATCAAATACACATGGATGGCGGATTGGACGACGGCACGATAATGGTAACGCAACTGATATGTGGAATGGGCGCATAGCTGAAGTCCGCATTTGGAACAAAGCCCGCACAGCTGAACAAATCCAAGCTGATATGTCCCAACGCCTAACGGGTCAAGAGTCAGGTTTAGTTGGTTATTGGCAATTAAATCAAATCCAAACCGAAGGAGATCAACAAAAGGTTCTGGACCTCACAGGTAACAACAATCACGGCACGGTTCACGGAGCAATCCTCTTTGATGACAATACCTTGCCTATTAGCAGCAATACTGATAGTGCCAATAGTGGTACAGTTACTGATGCTATTAGCGGTAATAACGGTACTGTTATTGGTTCTATCTGGTGGGGTTGTGCGGCTCCCATTGGGAATCTGGGACACAAGGTGATGCAGTTTGATGGGGTAGATGATTATGTAGAACTTGGAGATTTTAATCCGGGCGACACTTTGACAGTTGAGTTATGGCTTAAACCGGAGAAGACTGATGATAGGCAGTGCTTTATTGGAAAAAATACTGAGGATGGAGGTGATATATTTGTCTTGGGTTATTACCATGACACGACTCGTCTCTATTTGCCTGGGTGGAGCCTTTGGTTCAATGACGAAAAAACTGCTGGGGATTGGTTCCACTTAGCAGTAGTCATTAATAAAAATCAGGAAAATGATTCTAAAGTTTCTTTTTATAAAGACGGTGTACACCGCTATAGCAGCACCCGGGAAATAACTTTAGGGGATGGTTTACCTTGGACACTTGGACAGGAGTGGGATTCCGGAAACTCTAGCCTTACAAAATCAGATTTCTTCCAAGGTCAAATCGCCGAAGTCCGGATCTGGAACAAAGCCCGCACAGCTGAAGAAATCAAAGCCGATATGCACCAACGCCTAACGGGCAAAGAGTCAGGTTTAGTTGGTTATTGGCCCTTAAATCACATCCAACCCGAAGGAGATACGATCAAAGTTGTTGACCTCACCGATAACAATAACCATGGCACGGTTAACGGAGCAACCCTCAAAGATGACAATACCTTACCTATAGGCAGCAATGCTTTAGTCAGTGCAGAATACAGCACCATTACCATAGACAAAGTTACCAATCGAAAATCTGCCATCATGCGGCGTTTCCTCGCCAGCCCCACCCTCAATGGTGTGGAATTATTGCCAGACAAACGCATCGAAAAACTAGAACTGAAATGGATTGGTAATGCCCAGTTTGCCCCGACCCTCCTCGGCTATATTGAAGGTGCTCCCCCCATACCCAGTGAAAATCTAACTGTCGATATTGATTACACCAGTGCAACTTCAGTCGAATTAGCCATATCTGAAGATGTAGCGTTTAGCTGGAATCGCTCTCAGGATGTTGGTTTAGGAGCATATATTGAGGGATTTATCGGCAGTGCTGGTGAAGTCTCTGGTGGTATTGGAGTTGAAACACAACTCGGGCAATGGAAAGCTGGGTTCAAAGGCAACCTTGACTTTAGCTACCAGTGGCAAAACGAAAGTAATATTACTTCTAGCTCAGCACTAAGCATGAGCGATCGCTTGGAACTACGGGGTTCACCGGAATCAAAAACGAAATTTACTCACCTAGGGCAACGGTTTATTCCCAAAAATGTCGGTTATGCTTTGGTCGTTTCGGGTTTAGCCGATGTATTTATCACTCGCCTGCAACGCAGTAAGAAAATGATTGGTTATCAGGTGCAACCTGTCGATGGTATTCCACCAGACGTTAATACCATTACCTTCTTAATCAATCCCGCCTATACCATGAACGGTAGTTTGGATGGGATGACAGGCAGTAGTGCTAGTAGCGATCGCTTTTTCCGCCATGTCCCAGAAATGCGTGCCCAATATGGTTCTCTCTATCCAGCAAGTTACTATCGTCTGCAAGAAGCTTACGACCTAAAACAGCAGATAGAGAATGAGGATAAGCGGCGAGAGTCCTATTTTGCCCAGTTTAATGCCGGTTTAGTCGATGAAACCTCTTTGAACCGAGGAATAGATAGCGGTAACGCTCCCCAAGATCTTGGACTTTCTCGTGAAGAAGACAAACCAGATGAGGAGTTGACTGAAGAGGAAAAACAAGCAGCCCAAAAAAGACAACAAGAACAATTTGAGCAAGAAGCAGGAGCGGCAGCTGAACAACAATCAGAAGCAGCCAAGCAAAAGCAAAAAGAAATTGATACCAAGATTACTGACCAAGAAACAAGAGTTCACGCCACAGACAGTTTTGCGGGTTGGCAGAAACGGATGGAAAACATCCAAATTCGGGCAGGCAAACGCAATATAGTTAACACCTATGTCTGGGATGCAGATGGCGGAATGCGAACAGAAGCCCAAAGCTTTGCTAATACCGCAGAACATACTGTGGGTGGCTCGTTTACCTTAAACGCTGGGTTAGGATTTCTGGGAGAGTTTGCAGCAGGGGGAGTTGCTGGTGAACTCACTGCTCAGGTTACCATAAACATGACCCAAACCATGAGTAAAACGGAAGCTCGTAGCAAAGGCTTAGAGTTATATGTCGATCTCAGTGGGGTTGAAAGTAAGGGTGTTACCGATGAAAACGATTATCCACTACAGCCCGGAGAAAAAGTAGACCGCTACCGCTTTATGAGTTTCTACCTCGAAGGCAGCACTCAAAACTTTAATGACTTTTTCACCTATGTTGTCGATCCTGAATGGCTTGCTAGCAATGATGAAGAAGCCCGCGCATTGCGCCAAGCTAAAGGTAAAGCCAATAAAACCTGGCGGGTACTACATCGAGTCACCTATGTGGAACGTCCAGCACTGATGGGCTTTGGTCGAGATATTCGACCCCGGGAAGATATCGATATAATTACTCGAGAAGTTGTCAATTACTTCGATTTGCTGGAGTTCAAGAGCGATGCACTCCAGAGTGATGTGGAGCGAATCTTACAAGAGTTAAGAACACTGAAGCAGATGCTTGGAGAAGGTCAATAGTGACTGTAACCTTTTAAGGGAGCTTATACTAAGTTCCCTTATAACAACTTTTTATGGATGCTAAACATAGGTTTTTAAGAGGAGAACAAAATGCCTCAACTGATTGAATTTAAAGGAAGACAATTTTCTGAAGAAGAGTCAAAGCTAGTTACTGATGCTTATAGAAGGGATATCAGAGGTAAAAGATACTCAGGTGAGCGAGAACTGATTGACTTGGCTAAATTATTGGATATAAAAGTGAATATACACTATGCAAATCAAGAAACTTCAAAAATTACTCCTCTTGGCCCCGATGAAAATCAAGTTATTGGTTTAAGTTTTGTAGCTGAAACAAAAGTTACTACCTATGGAAATGATAATAGTAATGTTCAGATTGATTTACTTGTCATCGGACCCCATTATGAAGTCTTACAACCAGAAGGAGAAATACTTTATAAAAGAGTGGGGATTCCGACAGATGGCAATTGTCTGTATAATTCATTAATTAAAGCTACTAAAGGCAATTCAAGCATTGCTGATAAAATCTCTGATCTAAAAAGTGATGAAGCTCAATTTGAATTAGAACCCAACTCACCAGAAGTCCAAGGTTTACGAAACTATGTAGCAGACTCTTATGAAGAAAATGAAATGAGAGAGCGTATTAATGAGTCTCTTTCATTTCAAGAAGATTCGAGCAAGTTACCAACTTCATTTGAGTCATTAACTGCATTTGAGATTTTGGGTTCTAAAACTTTAACAGTTATAGATAGGATTAAATCATCGTATCCAGATCTTGAAACTATTCAGAAGACCTTTGTAAAGCTGAAAAATGAACTTGAAAGTCGGCAAAAATATATTTTATTGCACCCAGAGCGATTTCTTCCAGCAATTAGCGGCGATCCTCAAGCTCCTATAATATTTGATGAAATTGATCCAGTATATAGTAAAGCTAAAGCATTATTTAATAGAATTTTAGCAAAATACGGCGACTTTGAACAACTTAAAAATTTAGAGGAAATAGACAATTTATACAATGAAATTCAGCATCAAAGGGCGGAATTGATTCTCCAGCCTGCCAAAATTACTGGTGCTCCCGATGGCTCCCAAATATCTGAACAAGCAGCCCAAGAGATTACCAACCTCGACGAAGATTACAAACTGGTACGTCTAATCGCTTTGTTAGAAGATACAGGCAGTGATATCAATGCAAAATTTCGGGCTATGCTCAAGTTTCTGCCGACGGCTTCCGAGAATGCACGGAACACCCTCAAGAAGCGATATGAAATTATTCAAGAGCGCGATCTGGTTCAAGATATAGAAACTACATTTAATCCAGAAAAAACTAAGTTGGAGAAACTATCAAGTGCAACTATTGGAAGAGTATTAGGTAACGGAGAAGGATACAAACTGCAACTCCCTGTTTTGAAACAGCTCTTAGAAACCGGACAAGTCTCTCCCACCGTTGAAGTTGCTTTGGAATTAGGACTTCTTTATCGAGGAACAACAACAAGCAATCTTTCCTTGAGCCAAGATTCTAAAGATAAAATACGCCAACTTGTTAAAGACAATCCAGGGGAACTTGCACCGCTGGCATCTGATAACCAATTGGACCAAGATAGTGACAATGAGGATATTTTCTTAACAGCTGTCAAGAACAACTTTAAAAATCATCACCAGGGATTTTTCGGAGAAATTCAGCGATTAATTATTGGGGAAGAAAATGATGGCTCTTCTCCTATCGCTAATCCAGATATTCCAAAAGACTTAAAAACAACTGGAAATAAAGATGCTGACTATCTCATAAGTTTAATCTATGACGATAATGGAAAGCCTCGGAAGATAGACAATCGAGAAGAACTGCAACAGAGAATTTTGGATCGGACAGTATTCTTCTCCGAAGCAAAACGCAAAAAATTTATAGAGTCAGAACAATCACAATCGGAGAAATTTCAATCATTCTTAGACCGCTATGACTCTTCTATACTAGGTGGAACAACTTCTGCAGTGATAGAAGCCTGGGAAAAAGAGATATATGAACGTCTAGAACCCTATGAAACATTTTGGTATTTTCTTAACCAGCATCAGACGAACAGACTGGGTAGAAATATTATTTTAGGCGGTTCTCATTTAACTTTGGATTGGTGTACCTATACTAAAAAGCTGGTAGATGCTCAGGGAAAAGATGAGAAAACTCGCCGAATACACGAGCTGAATGCTTTGCTGGAATATCAAGCCTCAAGATCCATTTTGAAGCGTTCGCTAGAGCGAAAACAGACCAAGGAGAAAGTGCTAAATCTTCTCTCAAGCGAGGATAGCTGGGATGCTGATGAAGCGGTGAGGCAGTATTGCCAAGAGATTAAACAAGAAGACCATAAAAAGTGGTTAAAAGGGCAACTCAAGAAAGCTGGATTAAAGTCAAGGGATAGAGACGAAGTTAACAGACAACTTTTACTCAGAGGAGCTTATCCAGGAGCAAAGCCAATTGATGAATTGCGCCAGATGGGCATCTATCAACAATTAAAGCGGAAAGCTGAAAAATCTCTGAACACATCAGATACCTTAAATATCCTGAGTCAAGTTGAGCCGGGTAGTTTTGACTATCACCTCATTCGTGAAGACAATAGTTTGCTACAAGGTATTTACTTGGATGCGATCAAAGTTATTTTTCCAAGTCATCATGAGAAAGTCTGGAAATTTTGGACAAATTTACTTTCTCTACCTGATGATAAAAGTTATAAGGATAATCTCAATAGGTTTTTATCAGAACCGGAATTTTTCAATAGAGAAGATTTAGAAAGAGGCAAGGAATTTGCCAAGCAAAACTATTGGGCTGCGAGACTAGCAATACAACATTTTATATCTTCAGGAACTGCAAGGGACGCTCGGAGGCGAGAAGTTCTGAAACTGGTGTTTCAAGCACAACTTGCGGGAGTTAAAGGTGATGCGTTAGCAGAAACATTAAAAAAGATTGATCAACAGACTTCTGACTGGGTTGAGACGACAACCCTTTCCCCGCAACAAAGTGAACGCAAGGCTGCTGAACTCCTACGCAAGTATTTGCAGGGGGAAGCAGAAGAAATTAAAATAGCAGACCTGCTTGATGTATCAGAGGGTTTTCTCGCTGATGATGGAGAGATGATTGCCTTCAGTGTAGAGGTTTTAACTCCCGATCAGGTCGTCGATCTCTGGTTTGCAGAGAGTGTCAAACGCTTAAAGACCCTGGCAGAAGAGCGAAGAAAGTTATCCCTACAGTTGTTATCAGCACAATTCGCGAAGAACGAAGCCGAAGCTACAACACTGGCGGAACAATTAAACACAAAAAATCAAGAAATTGAGAACTTTCAACTTGAAGTTGACGAGGAGTTGAAAACAAAACTGAGACAAGTCGCTTCAGAGGGTAAGGCAGCAGAATTAGAGAGACAGTTACTCGATAAAGTGGGACAAGCTTTTAGCCAAAGAACCTCTAAAACGATTCGAGAACTCCCTCTGGCACCATCTGAAACTTATTTCAAGGGACTAGAAACCAGCAACAAAAGCTTAGTTCTCAAAGAACGTTACCTGGAGACAGCTATTGGTTGGCATCACTTTAGTCCTGCTGGCACAGCAGCTTCCCTAGACACAGGAAAATTTTTCAGTATTTTTTCGGAAGTGAGACGGGTATTTTCTTTAGATCCTACTAAAGCCGATATTGAACAAGAATTGCTCCAGAAGGTACAAGCGTCTATGGAAGCATTGGGTTCTTCTTTAGATCGATGGAAAGAAACACAAGATCGTGCGATTGAAACTGTAGTTGATGCTGTAACGCAAACTTTGAGTATCCTCGGAGCGACATCAGCCTTGGCTTTGGGGGTTGCTGCTGCGCCAGCCCTAGTCCAGCTAGCTTGGGCTTTAGGTAACTCAGCGGGTCAGACTTTGATCCGGCAAGTGGTTTCGACTGCTCTATCAAGATCAGGTGATCGAAATCCTAAACTGATACTCCAAGAAGTATTGACTGAGACGGCGCAGGGTGTAACTCAATTTTTTGTAACGAATGAACTGGCTGTGGGTTTGAATATTGGTTTAATTTATGGGGCAGGGCTGGATACTACCACCAAGAAAATATTTGCAGACCCAGCTTTGAAAGTGATGACAACTAAGTTGACAGGTGTTATTTCTGACCTGACAGCTGCTGCTATTGCAACCCCCTTCTCATCCAATTCTTTTGATTCAGAGCGGTTTCTGGATGTCCTTAAATTCAAGGGAAAATCTTCAATACTGAGTGGCATCACGCAATACGGTCAGAAGTTTGCTGAAGGTATGAGCGATCTGCTCTATAACTTTGTCATGAGTCCCGTGGGAGGGTATGATCGCACAACTGATTTCAATAAACTTTATCCGACAAGGGAACAGAGGGAACAAGCACTCAGAAATCTCTTTAATTTTATGGATGGTGCATCTCAGTTTGTAGGAGGCCCGACAGATAATATGGGGGCTTCGACATGGATTATGAGTGATGAAGCCTTTGACCAAAATCCTTGGATTGATCGGATTAAGAATTCTGTCAAAACCAGTCTTTATGAAGAGCTAGTTTTGCCTAAGTTCTTAGATAAGATTTCATTTTCTGTAGAAGCAGGATTGTCCACCCCGGCAGATTCATCCGAGCAACCAGGAGGAGAACCCGAGCAAAAGTCCGTTGAGAAAGAGAAAGCAATTGATCGTGCCGTTTCCCATTCGATAATTCTTGCTCTATATGGTATGGGAATAAAATTACCGGACATGGAAATGACCCTGGAGAATACAGATAATATCCTTACTGCTGCTTTGGAACAATTTCCGGAGGCAGAACGGGATGCAGTGAACAACGTTTTCCAACAGCTAAAAAACACACTAAAGCAAGAAGCTGAGAATGACTTTGATAATCAAACCGGCTTGGCGGAGGAGACAATCCAAAAAATTAACGAAAGGTTGCAACAGGATCTTCAACCGGGTGAGAGAAACCCTGTGAGCAGACATTATGAGAGACAACTATCCAGCAGTAATCGTCCTCAATCATCAACTCAAAGCCTTACACGAAGACGTAAATCTAGTGGTACAAGCAAAGATCTTCGTGAAAATCTTGCAAAACTTGCCAAACAAAAATTATTGGCTAGGCAAAAATTCTTCAGCAGTTAGCAAGCGCTTCAAAGCAATTATTAAAATTAAATAAGGATTGAGAGTCTTTCGGCTATACCCCTATACCCCTCGGTAGTGGTAAAGATGTAGTGGTTTGGCTACGGTTTGGTCAAGGTAACGGGAGCTAAAATCACTACTTGTTTACCACTACCGCGCGCTAAGTCACTTGGACACCCAAATCCACCTGCTTGAGGATCCTTCGCCCCTCTAACACCAACCCTCTACCAGCTTCACTACACTCCCCGCGCCCCCGCCCCGCGCCTCACAGGGGTAGGTTTTTAACAAAGACCTCAGGTGTGGGGTGTGGGTTGTGGGGTGTGGGGTGTGGGGGATAAGAAAGCGATGCATCGCTCCTAAACTCCGAAACACAGTCATAGCTTACTTCTGACTTCTGACTTCTAACTTCTGACTTGCCCGTAGCGCTATATGAGATGCACCCGATCGCATCATCATACCTTTAGAGGTATCAAGTCCCTCCAAAAATTATATTAGACAAAATTAAAATTACTACATAAGCTATTCATATAAGCTTCCATGGAGTCAAAACATGAAGTGATTTATAGCATCAACTCTGTTAGCAAACTCTATACTTAGTAAGGAAAATTATAACTAATAAATTGGTAGGTTATTAAACTCTAAATTAGAAGCAAAACATACTCATTATCTTGAATAAATAAGCATTTTATTCAAAAGTATTTGATCCAAGTTTTGCTTGGAAACAATATGTATGAAATTTGCCTATTATTTAAGAAGATGACTGTTGAACCCTTTTGCCATGGTACCTACCAAGGAACGGAGTTCACCCCAGTCACATTTGAAATTGCACAGAAGCAAAAAGTTGCCCTTTGCCTGTGCAAGGGTACAGGCAATGCCCATTTCTTCTGTGACCGTGCCCATACAAGTCTATAGGAGTATCAGCAGATACCATGTCTCAACCCATAAAAATTCTGGCTTTTGCTGGTAGTGCCCGCATCGAATCTTTCAATAAAAAGCTGGTCAAAATTGCTGCTGAGGAAGCTAAAGTCGCTGGAGCCGAAGTCACCTACCTAGACCTGCTGGATTATCCCATGCCTATATTTAACCAAGATTTGGAGGCTCAAGAGGGACTGCCAGATACAGTTCTTCAGTTCAAAGCTTTGCTGAGAAGCCATCAGGGATTCCTAATTTCCTGTCCAGAGTACAACGGTTCAATTACGCCCCTGCTCAAAAATGTCATTGACTGGGCCTCGCGCCCAGATCCCCAGGAAGCATCGATGGCACTCAGTGGCTTTAAAGGCAAAGTCGCAGCCCTATTAGCCACCTCTCCAGGTGGCTTAGGGGGAATCCGGGGATTAGTTCACGTTCGCGCAATTTTAGAAGGGATTGGCGTCTTGGTGATTCCCGATCAAAAGGCGATTCCAGGAGCCTATCAGGCCTTTGATGACCAGGGTAACCTCAAGGATGAGAAGCAGCTCAAGGCTGTGCAGGCGATCGCCACCAAACTCGTTGATGTAACAGCTAAATTATCGCAGTAGTGATTAGGATGGGAGGAATACACGAGTCACAGTAGCACCTTCCCATCGAATTATTACGGCTATTCTAGAAAAATCCAGTGATGGCTGGATTTTTCTAAGGGTTCAAAACACTAAGATTTATGCAAAGTCAGGTTAGGTTCCTTTTCACTATTCTTAGTTAGAACTAGAAATCGTGATACAAGTTTTTAACTAATTTAAACATAAACCTGCCGTCGTCAATGGCAATATCAACCTCCACTATCGGATCGGCGGTGAAGGAGTACCAGTAATCTTACTCCATGGATGGGATGTGCTTAACATTCCCTCATGGGGCATACTGTTGCACCATTACTTGCCTTATTAAATCACCTTAAATCACTCAAAATTATCAAACTATTAGAGGTTTTTCACCATGAGCAAGATTGAATTACTTACACCGGAAAATTCTGTTCTTTTATTTATTGATCATCAACCTCAGATGGCCTTTGGAGTTGTGAATATTGATCGTCAACTCTTGAAAAATAATGTTGTGGCCCTTGCCAAGGCAGCGAAAGTATTTAATATTCCAACCACTCTGACCACAGTTGAAACAGAAAGTTTCAGCGGTTACATGTGGCCTGAATTGCTTGATGTTTATCCTGAAAATGATTTGCTAGAACGCACCAGTATGAACTCCTGGGATGACCCAAAAGTTCGAGATGCTGTGGGTGTAACAGGACGTAAAAAGTTGATTCTCTCTGGTCTATGGACAGAGGTTTGTATTAATCTCTGTGCCTTTTCCGCCATGCAGGATAATTACGAAGTCTATGTGGTCGAAGATGCTTGCGGTGGCACCAGTGAAATGGCTCACCGCGCCTCAATGGATCGGATGGTGCAAGCAGGGGTTGTACCCATGACTTGGCAACAAGTTGCTCTGGAATGGCAACGAGATTGGGCGAGGAAAGAGACTTACGATCCTATTATGGCGGTATTTAAAGAACACAGTGGAGCTTATGGCATGGGGATTGATTATGCCTACACGATGATAAACAAAGTACCTCAGCGTGGTGACTTTAAAGGGAAGATAGTTAAGTAGAAAAGTATTGATAAAAGTATAGGTTTTATGTCTGGACGGGAGTGGATAAAAAATCAATTTTTCCTCTCCCAGACTTTTTCAGATGTAATTGATTTACTAAATATTGAAATCATGGAAAACTACCACAAGACCAAAAGGCGAGATTTTTTCAAGTTGGCCTTAGCAGCAGGATTTTCTACTGATTTGTTACATAAATGTAGCTCTTGGGCACAGAATAATGCTGACACCAGCAACAAAGCCGATTGGATTCTTCATAATGGCCGGATTGCAACCCAAGACAACAAGCGTTCCTTTGCTGAAGCCTTAGCCATTAAAGGTAATCGTTTTCTCGCCGTTGGCTCAGACAAGGAAGTGATGGCCTATAAGGGAGATAAAACAAAGGTCATCAATCTTAATCGCCGTACTGTCATTCCGGGGCTGAATGATAGCCATACTCACTTGATTCGTGGTGGTTTGAACTACAATCTAGAGCTGCGCTGGGATGGAGTTCCTTCTTTAGCTGATGCCCTGCGGATGCTGAAAGAACAGGCTGTGAGAACCCCTGCACCACAGTGGGTGCGCGTGATTGGCGGGTGGAGCGAGTTTCAGTTTGCCGAACGACGCATGCCAACGTTGGCAGAAATTAATGCTGTTTCTCAAGACGTACCTGTTTTTATTCTCAATCTGTATAACCGTGCTTTACTAAACGGTGCAGCTCTAAGGTCTTTGGGAATTGACCGTAATACGAGCCCACCTCCTGGTGCTGTTATAGAAAAAGATAGCAATGGCAATCCCACAGGAATGCTCATTGCTAAACCGAATGCCACTATTCTCTATGCAGCGATCGCTCAAGGACCAAGATTAGGTTTAGAGGATCAAATCAATTCTTCACGCCACTATATGCGGGAGATGAATCGCCTGGGTATTACAAGCGTAATCGATGCTGGTGGTGGTGGACAAAATTATCCCGATGACTACCAAATTATCCAAAAGCTTCATACAGAAGGATTGATGACTGTCAGGGTTGCTTATAACCTATTTACTCAAAATCCAGGCAATGAGAAAGGGGATTTTGAAAGATGGATTAAAATTGCTAATCCTGGTCAGGGAGACGATTTTTATCAGCTCAATGGTGCAGGGGAAATGTTAGTTTTCTCAGCTGCAGATTTTGAAGATTTTACCGAACCTCGCCCTGATCTCAATCCCACTATGGAAGGTGACCTAACCGAGGTTATTAAACTCCTTGCTGCTAATAAATGGCCCTTTAGACTTCATGCTACCTACAACCAATCTATTTCTCGGTTTTTGAATGTATTTGAACAAGTCAATCAGGACGTTCCCTTTGCAGGGATGCATTGGATTTTAGACCATGCCGAAACCATTAGTGAAAAAAATATTGAGCGGGTCAAAGCCTTAGGGGGAGGGATTGCCATTCAACATCGCATGGCTTTTCAAGGAGAATATTTTATAGACCGGTATGGTTCTGAGGCTGCCAGCCACACTCCTCCAATTAAAAAGATAATGGCCATGGATGTTCCTATCTCTGGGGGAACAGATGGAACTAGGGTAGCTAGTTACAATCCTTGGCCAGGCCTGTACTGGTTAGTGTCAGGAAAAACTGTTGGGGGAACCCCACTTTACCCTGAAGCGAATCGCCTTAATCGCATGGATGCCCTTAGATTATATACTACGGCAGCTGCTTGGTTCTCCAATCAAGAGGGTAATAAAGGGTCAATTGTTCCAGGTCAATTAGCAGACTTAGCAGTCTTGTCAGAAGACTATTTTTCTGTACCCGAAGACAGAATTAAACATCTCGAATCAGTTTTAACTATTGTGGATGGTAACCCTGTATATGGTTCAGCGGAATTTAGCGAGTTATCCCCTCCACCCTTACCCATCAGTCCCGATTGGTCACCTGTTAAGTATTATGGTGGCTATCACAACGACTCAAAGATTAATTTAGTCTCTCTAAGAAACCCTAGACAAACATCCTCTACAATCGCCAATTCCAAGAGCCAGCATAAATTTAATTTCTCTAATTTATCTTCCCTAAGTACCTCAGGGAGTCTATCTCGTTTTTGGGGTGGTTTAATGTGTGGTTGTTGCTAAAGAAAGGTTTTAAAGGGAATCGGGAATCGGGAATCGGGAATCGGGAATCGGGAATCGGAAAAGTACTTTTTGATTTTAAACTAATATTGATGGATACTTCTAACTTTATTGACAATCAACTTGATAATCAACAAGTCACAGCAGTTATTTCTCACTTTGTGCGGAAGGGACGGGAGCAGGGCTATGAAGAGTGGCTCAAGGGAATTTCTGCTGATGCTCGGAAGTTTGAAGGACATTGCGGCCTCACAATTTTAAGACCTCAGCCTGGAACACGGTCAGACTATGTAATTATTCTGCGATTTGATAGCTATCGCCACTTGCAACAGTGGATGAATTCGGAAGTTCGTAAACATTGGATTGAGCGCGCAGAACCCTTGACTCAAAAGGTGGAAAATGTACAAATCTTAACGGGGTTAGATTATCTGGTTTCTCTTCCCGGTCAAACACCACTAAAACCACCGCCACGTTACAAGACTGCCATTTTAGTTTGGATTGGCGTATATTTTTGCAGTATATTGCTGGGGGTTGTCGTGATGCCTCATTTGATGGTATTGCCGTTTATGCTTCGTCAAGCAATTATGGTGGCAATTACCGTAGGTTTGCTCACTTATTTAGTGATGCCTTTCCTCACTAAGATATTTGCCAAGTGGTTGCACAGTTAATTAACTTTTGGGGGAACGTCGATAATGACTTTAAGCATAAAAATTCATCATGATTACCTCAGTTTGTCTTGGAAATTATGAGTTTTAAAGTTCGTGTTAAATTCGTTCGATAGTTACTTAAAAAGTATCCCAAATTTCATCTGCAAAACCGAGTTGCATCGCCTCAGGACGGGGAAATTTCTGTTTCATTATCTGTGGAGATTGTTCTATTTCTTCGCCCTCCCAGTCTACAATCAACAAATCGTTCGGACTACAGTGAAAGAACGCGCAGAGTTGAGCGAGGGTAGTAAAAGCGTTCGCTCTTAGCGGAAGCTTCGCTTCATCGCATTCGCTTCCCCATTTTCAAGTTCCCTTAATTGTTGGCGATCGATTCCCGTAGATTCAGAAATTTTTTCGTAACTTATATTTCCTGAATCAGCTCTTAATTGTGCTAGTTTAGTTATGACTTTCATCTTGCAAACTTACCTGCTAGTTTCTATTTTATGAAATTATGCAAAAATTATAATAAAATTCCCGCGCCCCCGCCCCACACTTCCCTTATTTTTTACAACTATCAGATGCACCCTACTGTTGCCTGTTCCCTATTCCCTGTTCCCTTTGCTATAGGCAGATGACGGTGGAAATTACTAAAGAACCCTTCTGGAGATACTCGTTCTTTCCAAATCCGGCGACACTCATACTGTAAATCTACAAATTCCCGGGATGATAGATTGTCGTGAAACTCAGCAATTTTATCGCCAATTAAATGAAGTTCATTCTCCTTGATCCAAACACAGTATTTCTTCCAATCAATGTCAAAGTCGTAGGGAAGGACACAATCGGTATCTACAAGAACTGGAATTCTGCCACAGCACAATGCTTCATAGAAACGAAAGGAATTGTTTCCTGACCCACGGCAACAGAAGATATAGTCACTGTCTATTAAGTTATGGACAAATTCCAGTCGATGCTTTTGCTTTAACTTGACGTCCGGTTGATTCAAGAAAACTAGGTTGTCTCTAATCAAAAAGTTGGTGATTATGTTAGGATCTTTGGCTAAGATATCTAAGGCTTGAAGTCTTAACACATGTCCCCAATTATAGGGAGGGATACTAGTTTTTGAGTTCAAAACATTCGTTTTGACTCTAGACCATAAAACGTTTAAATTGGTTTTGGTATTTTGTTTTACGGCATACCCACAGAAACCAACTACCGGTTTTAAGCATTTTTGGCGGATATTGAGTTTGTTGTCCAGATAGTTTTCAACAAAGTCTTCGCTCCACTGAGGTAGGGTAAAATCGGTGTTTTTTCTCAGGGAGCGATAGAGGGAGTTACGGAATACAAAATCACTTTCAATCGGTAAGTTAAGATGGGAAGAAGCCCCACCAAAAAAGCTGATTAAGGGCTTTCCTGCTGATTTAACGTTTTCTGCTAATTCTCTGGCTTTATCTTCCAATTCAGAATTCCATAGTGCCCAATTAACTGGTACAATGGCAAAATCTGCTTCCTCCAGAGACGACATCTTAAATAGAGACTTTCCAATTTCTACATAGTGGTCAAAACAACTACTAATGGGATCCTGAGGATTTTCCGGAGGCTTGCCCCAAAAGGGGTATAGGATTGCCTCATAGGTCATGCCCTCTGGCAGATAGTTCTGGTCACAGAAAATTTTCAAAGTCATAATGTTAGCCTCTTTGGTACTTGTGATGCTAAATCATTAGTTTGGGCGAGGGAGTCGGGAAGGGAGAACAGAAGTGGTTAAATGTAAGTGGTAAGTGGTCAGTGGTCAGTGGTCAGCGGTCAGCCATGGCACAGGCTTCTAGCTGCTGATAGCTGATAGCTGATAGCTGATAGCTTACAGTTAAATAACACTTTATAAGTCATTAAATAAAACTTCTCGGCTATATCCATGCCGTTTTGCCAAATTATTTAGTTTTGAGAATTCTGAGGGAACTAAGGCCGTGGCCTATGCTTTCGGGCTTTGCCCGAGCTTGCGGGAAGGGGAATAGAGCTTCGCAGTACAAGTATGTCTTTACTTCAACTGCTATAATTAAAGGTTGGTTCGCCTATCACGCGGCAAGATGCCTATTCCGCCGCCACTGGCAAGATGCCAGTTCTACACA
>NZ_CEYLVT010000029.1:0-373 GCF_982860115.1 Moorena sp. | reverse complement strand
GGCAAGGCCACATGCCTATTCCGCCGCCACTGGCAAGATGCCAGTTCTACACAGGCAAGGCCACATGCCTATTCCGCCGCCACTGGCAAGATGCCAGTTCTACACAGGACAGGCCACATGCCTATTCCGCCGCCACTGGCAAGATGCCAGTTCTACACAGGACAGGCCACATGCCTATTCCCCAGCCACTGGCAAGATGCCAGTTCTACACAGGCAAGGCCACATGCCTATTCCCCAGCCACTGGCAAGATGCCAGTTCTACACAGGACAGGCCACATGCCTATTCCCCAGCCACTGGCAAGATGCCAGTTCTACACAGGACAGGCCACATGCCTATTCCCCAGCCACTGGCAAGATGCCAGTTCTACACAGG
>NZ_CEYLVT010000028.1:30421-50925 GCF_982860115.1 Moorena sp. | reverse complement strand
CTCCCTACTCCCTACTCCCTACTCCCTACTCCCTACTCCCTACTCCCTACTCCCCTTAACCCAGATAGCTTACTTCTTGGTAAACCGCCAAACTCCATCCCAATTCTGTGGCACCCCTTGGGCCATCAACTGGTTAATTCGCTCCACATATAAGGCAGCGGTCTTATCCAAAGGATTCACCATTAACACGTGATTAAAATACTCTAAAGCCTTGTCAAATCCTTGAGTGCGATAACATTCTAAACCTTGTTCAAATTCGAGTTGCGTTTTTGACTTAAATGCCCTAACTGCCTCAGTCTCACCATCCAGCACTTCATAGATGGCAAGGGGTTCATTTCTCCCTTTAACAATTGCTCGATCTAGAAACCGAATTTCATAGTGATTCGGATTGCTCAATTTATCTAAGGTTTGCTGAGAAATTAATAAAGAAACCCCATAGAACTTGGTCAAGCCTTCCAAACGAGCGGTCAAGTTAACATTATCAGAAAAAGCATCCCCCTGCATTCGGAATGTCTCTCCAACCATCCCCACCATCATGTGACCATAGTGGATACCAATCCCTACTTGAATCGGTAAATAACCCTTGGCTTCGCGCTTTTGATTGTATTGGTGGACTTTTTTAAGCTTGGCAATTCCAGCACAGACAGCATCATCAGCGCCATCAGGGAAAATTGCCATCATGCCATCCCCTAGAAATTTGACAATAAAGCCATCGTGATTGCGAATCTCAGGACTCACACGTTTAAGATAGGCATTGACGAAGTCAAAGTTTTCCTTTGGTGTCATACTCTCAGAAATGGTAGTGAAGGAGCGAATATCACTGAACATCACCGCCATTTCTTTACTAACGTGGTCTCCTAACTGGACATGAATTACATTTTCCTTGTGCAGAAAATTAAGATATTCAAATGGGAAAAACCGAGCAAAGGAATTTTTTAGGGTTTCCAGAGTTTCATTGGCTTGAGTCAATTCTTGCTCACGGGCTTTTACCGTTTGAACCATGTGTCGGAAAACTCGTGCTAGTCGTCCTAACTCGTCGCTCCGAGCGGCTACTTCCTTCAGACTTTCTGGCTCAAAGGTATCATTTTCCACAGCAGCGGCTGCTACTGTCACCTTTTCTACCTGTTTTATATACTTTGACTGGCGCAGATTTTCAGCTTTAAGCTGCTCTTCAGCTTCGGTTCGTTTCAGGAAGTTCAAATAGGCTTTGGAATGGTAACGAATACGAGCAATTAGTTCTACCCGATCTGGCAGTTTTACTAAGTAATCATTTGCTCCAAATCCAAAGGCTTTAGCTTTAATTACTGGTTCTTCTTTACTTGAGAGTACAATCAGGGGAATAGGTCTAGTCGGGGAATCCTTAGAGCGCAGAAAACGCACTAACAACAAGCCATCTATCTCCGGCATGACCAAATCTTGTAGAATGACCGTTGGTTGGTACTCCTTAGCTACTTTTAAGGTTTCAGTTGGATCCTGACAATAGCGGAAGATAATATCCTTTTCCGGAGCTAACATGCGGCGGATCGCTTCGCCGATCATGGGCTGATCATCGATAAGTAGGACTTTAATTGGCTCTTGAGTCACCATTTTATTTGTAATGTCCTTGTGCTTTAGCTATCAATCAGATCAGGTACAGCATAGATAAAAACCAATGGGGAACGCTAATTCGTTTAGCAGTTTATCAAATTTTGTTCAATACTCTGGGCAAACTGGGAAAACTATGTCATGCCAAGTGTTATTAATAGTCAGATATTGTTAGTAATTATTATAAGGGAGCAGTGTTGTGCAATAAAAGTGATATTCGACTTGAGCTATATAAATTTAGCTAAGGCTTAAAAGCTAATCCCTTGATTAGGGCAGGTGCGATCGCGTCTAGGGGCAAAATTTCCACCGCCGCCTTCAACTGTGCTGCTGCTTTCGGCATCCCATAAACCACGCAACTGCTTTTATCTTGGGCAATAGTATGCCAACCTTTAGAGCGCAATAGTTTTAGCCCTTCAGCTCCATCTCTACCCATGCCAGTTAACAATACAGCCGTGCCCTTGCGCTTCCAGTACTCGGCTACACTTTTGAAAAAAACATCCACGGAGGGACGGTAGGGATAATTACTAGGTTTGCTGGTGTAGGTTAACCTCAAATTCGATGTTAAACACAGGTGGTCTTTGGTTCCAGCAATCAATACTTTCCCTACTTGCGGACGGCTACCGTCAGACGCTAGTTGGACTACCAAGGGTGTCTGATGATTCAACCACTCCACTAAACCTGAAGCAAACTGCAGATCCACATGCTGGACAATCACAATTGCTGCACTGAAACTTGCTGGTATCCTAGAGAGAATCGTTGCTAGAGCCTTTGGTCCTCCAGTAGAAGCACCAATTGCGATTAAGGGCGGAAGATGGAGTTGGGAATTTCGGGCTGGGGATTTTGAATTTCGGGTGGAAATTCCTATCAGTTTACCAATGGTAGCAATTTTAGTAAGTAGTTCTTGGGCAGCGTCTGGGTTACCGCGAGTGCCCAACACTGGCAGGCTGACAGCATCTAAGGCTCCATATCCAAGGGCTTCAAATACTTTAGATGAATTCTGCTGGATGCTAGCGGTTACCACTAAAATCGCACAGGGAGAATGTTTCATGATCTGGCGAGTTGCCTCAACCCCATCTATTACTGGCATGGTCAAATTCATCAAAATTAAGTCTGGGAGGTCTTTGGCACATTTGGCAATAGCTTCGGCACCATCACTAGCAACCCAAGCTACTTTATACTCTGGAACCACCATCAAGACACGCCGCAGGGTCTCTACTGCCATCATTGAATCATTAACAATTGCTATTTTCATGTCATAAAAATTCTGATTACTTTTTTATAAGGGAGTAGGGAGTAGGGAGTAGGGAGTAGGGAGTAGGAACCCACCCCTAACCCCTCCCAGGAGGGGAAGGGAGTAGGGTGTAGGGTGTAGGGAGTAGGGTGTACTTCATAATTATGATCAACATAAGTATGATTAACGGTATACTCGATTTTATTAATTGGTTAATTCCACCTTACTAATTCATAAGCTTGGCTTCAAACTTTACTATTTAAAATTAACAAGCAAGCCATCCAAACTCACCAATGAATACTCCCTAATCCCCAATTAAGTCAATCACCGCATTCAACAACGAATCATCATGGAAACTACTCTTGGTTAGATAATAATCTGCGCCAGCTTCCAAACCTTGAAGACGGTCTTGTTCGCGGTCTTTATAGGAAATAATAATCACAGGGATTGATTTTAATTTAGCATGGCTTTTAATATGGCTGACTAGCTCAATGCCGTTCATGCGGGGCATATCAATATCACTGATCACTAAATCATAAGGGTTGGTGCGAACAGCGTTCCAACCATCCATGCCATTAACAGCTACTTCCACCTCATAACCTTGGTTTTCCAGTAACTTACGTTCCATTTGCCGCACGGTAATGGAATCATCAACTACTAGAATGCGTTTCGGCTGTTGGATATCAGTATCATCAGTATCACCACTGACTGGGCTCAACTGGAGGCTATTGAGTAGATTATCAATGGAGCGCACTAAATCTGACACATCCAAAATTAGAATCGGGGAACCGTCTCCCATCAAAGCAGCAGCACTGATATCCTGAACTTTGCCCAGCCTCGGATCTAATGGTCGAACCACCAAATCCCGTTCACCTAAAAATTTATCAACTACTAATCCAAAACGGTTCGATTGGTCACTGATGATCACGACTGGTAGGGTTTTAGATGTGATATGAGAGTCATCTAATTCCAATACTTGATGGGCAGCTACCAGTCCAATGTTTTCATCATTAAGGGTAAAATATTGCCGCTTTTCTACTACAGAAATTTCGGTTTTATTTACCATCACAATTTTGTCAATTCGTGCTAATGGGAACGCATAAGGTTCACCATATATATCCACTAATAGGGTACGAATAACTGATAGAGTCAAAGGCAATTGGAAGTGGAAACTCGTTCCTTGCCCTAGTTTAGAGGTAGCTCGCAGGGTGCCACCTACCTGTTGTGCCATAGTCTTGGCAATATCTAAACCAACGCCACGACCAGAAATTTCGGTTACCTGCTTAGCGGTAGAAAATCCCGGCAAAAATAGAAACTCCATCAGCTCATGTTCAGCCAGCTGCGTTGCCATGTCTGGGGTTATCATTTTTTGGCGGACAATTTTTTCCCGCAATTTCTCTGGATCTATGCCTTTGCCATCGTCAGCAACAGTAATCGATAACATCCCACCACGATGAAGGGCTTCCAGTCGCACGGTACCTTGGGCTGGTTTCCCCATTGCTACACGCTTTTGGGGAGGTTCAATACCATGGTCTACAGAGTTACGCAAAATATGAGTTAGTGGTGCTTCTAGTTTCTGTAAAATATCTCGATCTACTGCAGTAGATTTGCCGATAATTTCTAATTTAACTTGTTTATTCAGCTTTCTGGCTATATCCCGAATCATCCGAGGAAAACTCTGTACCCCATCAGCAAAAGGACGCATGTGAGACGCAATCACTTCTCGGTAAAGACGATCCGAAAGATTAGCAGTGCGACGTGCATACAGTTCTAGTTCACTCATGCGATCGCCCAAAATTTCCCGACATTCCTGTTCCTTTTGTCGAGCAACTTTTAGATATTCATCCCCCACTTGATTGACCTGGGATATTGCTAAAGAATCCTGTAATTTTTCCAGGATCTTCGATAATTCCATTTGATGTTTCTTGAGAGTCATCAAAGAATCAGCAAATGGTTGTAGCCAATTCGCCTCCACTAGGGATTCACCGGCTAAACCCATTAACCTATTTAAGTTTTCAGCACTGACTCGCACAACTCTCTCTTTAGCTTCCGGCTTTTTGGCACTATCCAAAGCAATCAATGGTTGCTTGGTTAAATCATTCCCTGGAGTAGATGAGGATTGATTTTCTTTGGCAGCCACTTCGGTTTGAGCCTTGTGGCTAACAGCCTGCTCCAAGGTTTGACTTTCAATCTCTATCGTGGTGTTGTCAGATTCCTGACTAGGTACTTGAGGGGGAGCATCGGTTTGAGCCTGGTGAGTTACTACCTGATCAAGATTTTGCTGCTCAACAGTTTGCTCTTGAGTCTCTATGGCTGTATTCGTACTATCAAGAGTGGAAACTTCGGAAGGAGAATCTATAGCGCTTAGTTTTTCCGACTTCTGTGGCTCGGAGGCATTAGGGGGAGGAGATGGAGATGGCTGCTGTGGGGAGGAGGGTGTAGATTCCGGTGCGAGAATTTTTGCGATCGCTATACTCTGATGTTCAATGGCTTGCCCATGTTCAGACAGCCATTGGTCTAAATTCATTTCACCAACTTGGCTGATTTGTTGGAGGAAATCGACACCTTGTAGCAAGACATCGATGTGATCTGCCTTGAGGGTAATGGTTTTATTCATAGCTGCCACAAAGCAATCCTCCATGGTATGAGCGATGTTAACAGCAGCATCAATTTGGACAATCCGGGCAGCACCTTTAATGGAATGGGCAGCACGCATTAGGGATTCCAATTCTTGGTTGGAGGAAGGATTACTTTCCAGAGCCAATAACTTGTCATTTAATATCGCTGCTTGGCTTTCCACCTCCATGCGGAATAAATCCAACATGGAGAAATTGCTCATATCTTGTCCGCTGTCTGTCATAGGATTTTAGAGTTTAGAGTTTGGATTGATGATCTTTTGTAAGCATTCAGCGGTCAGCGGTCAGCGGTCAGCCGTCAGTTTATTTTATTCAAAAGCTGTTCGCACCTCAAGTAGCTTGGCCATAGACCCAAAGCTGATAGCTGATAGCTGATAGCTGATGCCTGAATGCTTACATAGATAGCACTTTACCCCCATCACCCCATCGGGTTACGTAATCTTCCGATTGAGGGTGTAAAACAATAACTCATCGTCCAAGTAATTCACCTTTTTATCTTGCCAGTTAATTATCCATTTTGTATAAGTATATGTAGCGTTAGAAATAACCGCTGGTACATCGAGTAATTCATTAGCATGAAACCGTTGAACAGTAAAAATTTCATCAACGGGAAAGACCCATCGATTGCCCTCAATTTCCACAACCACCATCCGTTGATACATGACACTACTCACATTGGTTTTGGATTTTAGAGTTAAGGCCTGTTGGATTTTGGATTGCTCGGAACCTGAGTTAGCAGGATTATCTTCCAAACCAAGGAGATTGCTGAGGGAAACGCACATCAGGATTTCCCCACGAATGTTCACGATTCCCAGTAATATCTCATTGCTGCGGTGGGGGATAGTGTGGATAACACAAGGCTGGGTGACTTCTTTGAATAACTTTGCAGACAATGCCAACCATTCTACTCCTAGCCGAAAGATAATTACGGATATGGTTTCCCCTAGTTGTGTCAGAGTACTTTCCCGTTGCGGGACAGATTGGGAAACCAGTAAGTTAGTCCATTCATTAATGTAACCTGGAGGCGGTTCACGTTCAAGCAAGCCGCGCCCTGCTAAAGAGTAAACCGGACAGTTGCGGCAATGAATGAAGGTTTTTAATTCTGAGCAGGAGCGATCGCCTGTCACTCCGATTTGGTTCCAACAATCGTTAAAAATTGGTTTATTACTTGTTTTATATTGCATTATATTAGTTTGGGCTTGGTTAAAAATAGATTTTTTGAGGTAATTAATATTTTTTTGTTTGTAAGTTTAAAAACTATAGTTTACACATTTAATTAATTTAGCAATGCCATACTTACAATAGTATTATACGAATATATAGCAATCCTAAATCAATTGAGAGAATGTTTGTTCCCTGTTCCCTACTTCCTGCTCCCTGTTCCCTGTTCCCTGCTCCCTGCTCCCTGTTCCCTGCTCCCTGTTCCCTGTTCCCTTTAGTAAATTCCAATTTAATCCTTAATACTTCATAATTTATTGCTTAGGTAATTTCAACTTGACAATATCACTCTGGAAGCCTTGTGCTGTAGTCTCCAATTGTTCCAAAGCAGTATTCGTATCCTTGAGGGAGTATACAGTTTGTTGGGATGCAGTACTCAGTTGAGCCATCGCTTCGCTAATTTGCTGTGCTCCTAGGGATTGCTCTTCCATGCTTTGACTGACCACTTCAAACTGTGGTGTGAGGCTTTGTACCTCCTGGATCACCTGGGCAATTTGCTCACTGATATTACCCACATTTTCGACACTATTCCCCACGTCTTTGCTAAATTTATCCATTTTCATAACCCCAGTAGATACAGCAGATTGCATCTGGTTAATCATCTGTTCAATTTCTAAGGTTGCTACTGCCGTTTGGTCAGCCAGCCGACGAATTTCCCGAGCAACAACGGCAAATCCAGCGCCATACTCTCCCGCTTTCTCCGCTTCAATAGCAGCGTTAAGGGATAGTAAATTCGTCTGATCTGCTACCTTAGTAATGGTGATTACCACGCTATTAATGTTATTAGCTTTTTCACTCATCACCCCCAATTGTTGGGAAATAGATCTGGTAGCTTCTATCAACAGACGCATACTTTTCTCCATCTGTTCTAAGTCTTGTTGACTCTGGCTAGCCCCGTGAGCAGTACGGTGAACCAGCTGAGCAACTTGATCCATAGTTTTAACTAATTCCTCAGAAGTTGCTGCAATTGTTTGGGCAGTTGCTGTCACTTGGTTAGTCGAGGCTAGCTGTTCAGTTACTGTTGCTTCTAATTGCTTGCCAGAGGCAGCCATCTGTTTGGTTGATCTAGTAATTTGGAAACCAGACTGCTGCACTTTAGACATAAGTGAACTAAGGTTTATGGTCATGAATTTGAGAGTTTTCAGTAACTGACCAATCTCATCATCAGAGGTGAACTCTACTTGGGGTGTGAGATTACCACCGGATATCTCTTTGGCTATGGCGACTGCTTTGTTTAAAGAGTTGACAATATCACGGATGATAACTATCCCTAGAATTACAGCTGTAACAATGCTGATCATACAGACAGTTAAGACAATATTGATCAGAGTTTGACTGTTTCGATGTAGAGTCTGCATCTCTTCCATATGGTCTATCATATGCTCAGAATTCATGTGATCCTGTTCAGTCATCTCAGCGATATCGGCTGATAACTTTGATAGTCCGATCCAATTGATGGCAACACTCACCAACACAATACAGCCACAAAAGCTTAGCAAGCCTATAAGTTTTGTTTGAATCTTCATTGTGATTAGGGATTAGTGATTAATAATTAAGCATTATAAATTAAGCATTAGGGATTAAGTATTAATCCAATAATTTTATAATACAGACATAAATTATTATGATTTTATGGGTAAGCTAATGTTAATTTAATTTCCCTACTTCCTGTATTGGGGAAAAACCGTAAATACCTCTGACCATCTCCTCATTCGCTCCTCAGTAGATACCCCATTACCCCAATCTCTCTAGCAATAATCAATGAAATTGGTATTACTGGTAGACTTTAAAAACTGAAATTTCTGATTTTAATCCTTGGGCAGCATCATCCAATCGTTCCAAAGCACTATTGGTATCCCGTAGGGAGTCAGAGGTGTGCTGGGAAGATTCACTTAAGTGTTCTATGGCTACTCTGATTTCCTGTGCGCTTTCAGCTTGCTCCTCCATCCGTTGACTCACCAGATCAAAGCGAGGGGTAATTGTCTTCACTTGCAGGATCACTTCAGCGATTTGCTCACTGATCTTGCCCACATCGTCTACACTAGTACTAACTTGTTGCTTAAACTTATCCATTGCCATTACCCCAGTGGCTACAGCGGATTGCATTTCTTTGACCATGGTCTCAATTTCCAAGGTCGCCACTGCAGTCTGGTCAGCCAGCCGACGAATTTCCCGAGCAACAACACCAAACCCAGCCCCATACTCTCCCGCTTTCTCAGCTTCAATGGCAGCGTTGAGAGATAGTAAATTGGTCTGATCTGCTACTTTGGTAATCGTGCTGACAACACTATTGATGGTATCAGCTTTGTCATGAATTACCCCTAGTTTAGTGGTAATGGCAACAGTGGCTTCAGTTAATTCACCCATGGTGGTTTCCATGTGGCGGATGTTGGATTGGCTGTTGTCAGCCGCAACAGCCGTTTGTTCGGAGACACTAGCTACCTCTTTCATGGTGCTGACCAATTCCGATGAGGTAGCTGCAATCTGTTGGGTTGTAGCGACAACCTGGTGAGTGGATGCGACCTGTTTGGTGATGGTTGCCTGTAGTTGTTGACCTGCAGCAGCAATTTGGGTGGTTGAGGCGGTAATCTGGATACCAGACTGCTGGACTTTACCAATTAAAGAACTCAAATTTTGGGTCATGGTACCGATGGATACCAGTAAATCCCCGATCTCATCTTCATTGTTAGCAGGGATTTCCACTTGGGGAGTCAAATCTCCACTAGAGACTTGTTTGGCATAGTTTGAAAGTTGGGTAAGCTGGTGAGAAATTTTGTTCACCAGTAAGTAAGCCACGGCAATGCTGGCTAAAAAAATCAACGATACGATGTAGATCTGATTTAGAATAGCCGTGCGAAGTTGAGCAAAGATAATTTCTCGATCCATTCCCACATGGACATATCCAGCTACCCCAGCTAGAATCGGTGCAGATATATCGGTGAAGCTCCCCATCCCCTGAATTGCTAGATTCTTGAATTCTATCTCTTCGCTGACAGACCGGGTGGCTCGGTATCTCCCCTTGCCCATCTTCCTGACTTCTTTAGGGATGGTGGGAACAAAGGTATGGGCAACGATTTCCCCATTTTCAGCCACAATAAAGGCATAAGCAACCCCCTTAATCTCAATAAACTGGTCTATGGCTGCCTGAAGGGTTGAGGCATCTCTGTATAGGAGTAGATCGAGGCTAGACTTAGCTAAACTTTTTGCGATCGCAGTCCCTTTGCTTTTATACTCACTAGTCAGGTTTTTGTGTAGAGTCCAGCCAGATAAGGTAGATGTGGTCACGATAACGAACCCAAACAGAATTATTTCTCCAATCAGGGTTTTTTGAAATAGCTTTGACATCTTCATTTAATGGTTTTTAATACATCTTCATTTTTCCCACCTTTCCCAGCTGTCTAGCGGTACAAATTCACCTTGCTCAACAGTAGTGTAATAGACATTATTGAGTCCCTGATTTCTAAAAGCACTAAATGAGACTGGCGCATTAATCCCTAAGTCAAGGTTCTTGACCTTCTCAACCGCCTGTCTGAGCTGAGCCTTGTCAACCTTATCCCCCATCATTTGTAGAATCACCACTAGGAGTTTGGCATTCAGAAACCCTTCCAGACTAACAAAGCTATACCTAAGGGGTTTGTATCCTGCCGAGCTGAAATTCCTCGGAGCCATGGGGTTATATTGATCCATCAATGCTCGATACTCACTTACAGCAGGTAAGGAGGTGTCATTGTAACTCGGTACCACTTGCGAATTCATCAGATTTGTAGTATAATCTATACCAGTTTTAACACCAGTTTTTAGCAACAAATTCAGCAAACTCTCGCTCCCCACAAACGAGATATTAGCAATCGGCACATTCCAGCCAGCATCCCTAGCATCTCGAATAAATCCTGCACAAGCCCCATAGGAGCCAATAGAAATCACAGCGTCGGGATTGGCAGCTCTGAGAATATTTACCTGACGTTTTAGGCTCTGGGAATAGGAGGTTCCTCGACGATAGGTGGCTTCCCCAACCATAGTGAGACCATACTTAGCCAAGGCTCTCCTTACACCATCCCATCCACTTCTACCATAGGCATCAATCTGATAAAATACCGCAATTCGTGGTCTATTAATTTTGACAAAGTTATCAACTAATCCTTCAGTTTCCTGACGGTAGGAAGCTCTAAGATTAAAAGCAAATTGCTCGTAAGGCGCTTCTCTTTGGGGTTGAGCCCCTGTAAACGGAAAGAAGAGATAGGTTTGTCTGTCACTATAATTTTTCAGCAGTGGCAGGACTCTAGTCACTGTGGGAGTGCCGACATAATCAAAGAGTAGAAATACATCATCATTTTCAATCAACTTAATGGTGTTTTGAATCGCCCTAGTGGGATTGTATGCATCATCATAGGCCTGAATCACAATTTGTTTCCCATTGATACCGCCTTGGCGATTGATATCTTCTATATAAGCCATTGAGCCTCTATACAGTTCAATGCCCAAACTTCTAGATGCTCCTGTAAATGCAGCAGACATTCCCAACACAATATCAGGCTCTTGGCTCTTCCCTGAGAAACCTGATCCCAAAACAAGCAATAGAGATAAAAATAGAGATAAAATAATTAGACCCAGAAGCTTTAACTGATTGGAAATGTGTTTGCTTAACATATAGCGGTTTCCGTGTAGGTTAAGTTAGGATACTAACTACTAACTACTGACTACTGACTACTGACTACTTGTTGTTATTGTAATTAACGCGGGTGCCAAACCACTATATCCTATATCCTATGCGATCGCTATTCTTAAACTATCAGCGATCAGCATCTTTACGGTTGTCCAGAACTACTTATATCTTCGTCTCCAGAGCCTTTTCCCTACGTTTTTCGTGATTAAAAAGCTGAAGGCTGACGGCTGACGGCTTACGTCTAAACTTGGAACACTGAAACTTCTGTTTGTAATCCTTGGGCAGTATCATCCAATCTTGCCAGAGCATTATTCGTATCTCTTAGAGAATCAGCCGTTTGTTGTGAGGCTTCGCTTAATTGAACCATCGCCTCGCTAATTTGTTGAGCACTTTCCGATTGGTCTTCCACACTTTGATTCACCATCTCAAACTGGGGAGTTAGGCTCTGCACTTGCTCAATTACTTTAGCAATTTGTTCACTAATCTTGCCGACATTTTCGACACTAGTACTGACATCTTTGCTAAATTTATCCATTTCCATCACCCCAGTTGACACCGCTGATTGCATCTCTTTTACCATGGTCTCAATTTCTAGGGTAGCCACTGCCGTTTGGTCAGCTAGCCGCCGAATTTCCCGAGCCACAACCGCAAAACCCGCCCCATACTCTCCCGCTTTCTCCGCTTCAATGGCAGCGTTGAGGGATAGTAAATTAGTCTGATCGGCTACTTTAGTAATAGTGGTGACAACGCTACTGATATTATTGGCTTTTTCATTCATCACCCCCAGTTTGGCAGAAATAGAACTAGTAGCATTGGCTAAGTGACGCATGGTACTTTCCATACGCATCAGGTCTTGTTGACCATGGCTAGCGCTATCAGCAGTAATTTGAGACAGCTGAGCGAGTTGCTCCATAGTTTGAACTAATTCCCCAGAGGTATTGGCAATTTCTTGAGCTGTGCTTGTCACTTCGTTGGTGGAGGCTAATTGTTCGGTCATGGTTGCTTCTAATTGCTTACCAGAGGCAGCAATTTGGGTAGTGGAGCTAGTCATTTGGATACCAGACTGTTGCACCTTATAGATCAATGAATTGAGGTTTTCAGTCATCTTTTTGAGAGATTCCAGTAATTGTCCAATCTCATCCGTTGAGGTAATTTCTACCTTGGTACTCAGATTACCAGCCGAAACTTCTTCTGCTATATCTACTGCTTTGTTTAACGAATTAACGATATCGCGGGTGACAAAAATTCCAAACCCTAGAGTAGCCCCAATAATTAAAATGAAAGCAATCAGTACGATGTTGATTGTACGTTTTTGGTCTTCTTTAGCAAGATTCGCTGAGTTTTGAGATAATGTAATAGCTCGCTGCAAGAGACTCCTCATTTCTGCTTTCAGTTCTTCTGCGGACTTTTCCATCCGTTCTGCAGCAAATTCCGCTTGATCGGGTTGATTGTTAACAAGTAAACTGAACGCTGCCTCAGATTTATTACCATAACGATCATGCATTATTTTATATAACTCTAATTCAGATTTAAAATCTGACCAGTATTCTTTTTGCTGATTACTTAAGGCTTTTTGGATTTCACGTGTGAGGATGTTATCAACTTTTCTAAGAGCGTCGTCCACTAATCCATCCCTTCGGTTGAACTCCGCTCTGGCTTCACTAAATGTGTTTCTAGCAGTGGCGCTTTCTGCATATCGGTAATTAAATCGAAAAGCCCGTTGAAAATTAACCCTCTGAGCAAGTTGACTTTCTTGCATTTCCGTCATGTGCTGGATAAGGGGGAGATATTCTTCAGCTATCTTACCAATTTCAGCCGCTAACTTTGACAGTTCTATCCAGGTAATTCCCCCTCCTAAAAGTATGGTCAAACTAGAGAATATTAGTAGACCTAGTAGTTTAGTTGCAATTTTCATTTAATTCCAAGTAGCCTCTGTTGCTATTGACTTTTTAGGTTTTGTAGTCGTTGAATTCGCTGTCGGATTACCGTAGCTTTAGCCAGATCCCCACGATTTTCTTGAAGTAAAGCCAGATGAAAGAGTGCTTCGTAGTAATTCGGTTTCAGGTAAACTGCTTTCTGGAAGCATTGCTCAGCCTGCTCGTCATTGTCCAAGGCCTGATGCACTTCTCCGAGTAACACATAAGCCTCAGCACTAGTCAAATTTTGACTTAGGTAAGTTTGGCACAGTGTCGCCGCTTCCTCCAAACTTCCTTGATTGGCTAATCTCCTGGCTTTTTCAAGCAAGGATTCTTGTCCCTTTTCAAGCTCCCTTTGTAAGCAGGATTGTTTGATTCCTTTAGACTGTCGATTAACCAGAGCAGAGGGCGGTGAGGAGGATGAAGGGCAGCAGGTGGGTGAGGGGAGGTAAGAGAGGGAAGATGATGTGGTTTGGCCTTCCTGGTCTTGCCCCTTGTCCTTTTCCTGTCTTGGATACAGAGAATTGATCAGGGTCACTGGGGACTTATGAGTCGGGAGTGACGATGAGGTTTCCCAATTTCTCCTGCGCCCCTGTTGAGAGTCCCTGGTCTGGGGTTGTCTAAGATGTTTCACCTTCTGATAGGCAAAAGCAAAGGGACAGCGAACGGACACAAATCGATTGGTAGTTATTACTCCTGTTTCAGCAGACCCCACAAACAGCAAACCTTTAGGAATTAATAAACGATCTAAGAGTTCTATAGCACGGAACCGGGAAGATTTATCCAAATAAATCAATAAATTGCGGCAGAATATAATGTCATAGTTGCTCTGAGCCAAGCCCAAGGGGTCTAGGATATTACCATGCTTGAAATTAACGGTATTGCGCACCAACGGACATAATTCATAACCATCTGCTGTTTGCTTAAAATACCGTTTCTGTTGCTGTAGTTGGTTCCCCCGGAAGGAATTCCTGCTGTAGATAGCACGTCGAGCTTTGCCCAATGCTTCCTTGCTGATATCAATAGCATCGACTCGAAACTGATTAGGAGTCAAACCCGCATCCAGCAAGGTCATAGCAATGGAGTAAGGTTCTTCTCCTGTAGAACAGGGTATACTTAACACCCGCAGGATGGGGTGGTTGGGGTTGGGCAACCACTCAGATATGACGTAACGACTCAGAAACCCAAAGGGTTTTCTGTCCCGAAAAAACCAAGTCTCTAAGACAACGACCGTTTCAATCAGTGCTTCGAGTTCTTGAGGTGAGGTTTGCAGTTGTTGCAGATACGTTTGCTGATCCGGTAAGCCACAAGCCAATCGTCTGGTTTCTATCGCTCTAGCAATCTGCCTAGAACCAATAGTACTGCCATCCAAACCGATTTTTTTTCTCAGCAAAGCCTCAATAGTCGCCTGAATCATTACTATTAGTTAGTTAGTTGTTAGTTAGTTGGTTGGTAGTTTTTAATTTTCTGCTCCAGGTAATAAGTATATCTGTTGGGACTCCGATAACAAATACTCTAGCCGAATTCGTTGGATCATGCCTTTTTCATCCATAATCATTTCTCCTAAATAAGGAGCGTCATTTATTTGAACTCCGGCGACCCACTCAGTATCTGGTTTGTTTAAGGTTTCTGTGATTCTTTCTGACATCAAACCGATGCAGTAATGAGTATTATTTTTAGCAACATAATTGACCATTATAATCCGCGTGCTTAAGTGGGAGCGGCTGGGAGTACCTTGAATTAAATGGCACAGATCGATGACTGGCACAATTGCACCTCGGTAGTTAAACAAACCAGCTATATAGTCAGGAGCTTGGTGTATTTTTCGGAGGTTTACTCTGGGAATTACCTCCACGACCTGAGAACTATCCAGGGCATAAAGGTCATTTCCTACATAAAAAATCAACATTAACATCGGTTAATTGGTAGTAATTTATATAACAATCGTGCTAAAAGTATTGTTTTGAAGTGATAGGGGATAGTCTTTTCTTCTTTATTTAACATCATTGAGCCTCTAAATTTCTGAGTGCTCAAACCCCTAATTAGCTCTGAACTAGATTATGAAGTAAATGTCAAGTAATGGTCACAATGTGACGATCATCTAATTTTTATGAAAAAAATATGAAATTAAAGTGAAAAAAATGTGAACTCAACCAGGCTAATACCAATTCGGGACATTACGGCTACACATCAATTTGATCCATCTCGCCAGAGGCTAGACCGGCTTTTGCACAAGTGGCTCCGTTGGACTTGGAGCAAGCAGATTGACCCTAGCCTGCTACAGGGGATCTACTGAGTATCCAAGACCTTCACTATCAGTTCACTCTTAAGCGCGGCTATAACCATTGCGTGCAGTGCAATATTTTCAGGAATAAGGCCAAGGCCTTTGGGCCACGCTGCGCGAATGGCCACGCTACGCGATCGGCTTAGTTTGCCCCCTCTTACCTGAAATCCATATCTGTCAAGGGATTTCAGGTCTTAAGATTTACGTTATAAATTAGCTCTTCAGTGGTTTAATTATATTAAACTTAAGAGTTGTTCGCGTAGCGCATTAGCTGTTCGCGTAGCGTGGCCATTCGCGTAGCGTGGCCATAGGCCAAGGCCTTTAGCTGACCGCTACATGGTGACAATTTGATTGACTAATAAATAACTGAATTATGGCTTTGATTTTTGAATGGCTTAGCAAAGTCTGGAACATCGTCTCGAAGGTGTTTACCACCAAACTGTTTCAGCTGGGCACCCAAGAGTTGTCTCTGATTATGATAGTCCAACTCATAGTAATGGCTATCATTACCTTATATATAGCTCGTAAACTTCAGGACGTGATTAAGCGTCGGGTGCTAACTCGCTTCGGGTTAGATCGTGGGACTCGCGAAGCATTGTCCTCCCTGATCGGCTATGTTCTAACTGTCTTAGGATTTTTGATTGTTCTGCAAACGGCTGGGATTAACCTCAGTTCCCTAACTGTTTTTGCAGGGGCAATGGGTATTGGTTTAGGCTTCGGACTTCAGAATTTAACCGCCAACTTTATCAGTGGTCTGGCAATTCTGTTTGAAAAACCAATTAAGGTGGGAGACTATGTCAAAGTTGATGACTTGTCAGGAACTGTAGAAAAAATCTCGATTCGCTCCACTACTATCCGCACCAATGATGGGGTATTTGTTATTGTTCCGAATACTAGTTTCCTGGAAAACAATGTGGTTAACTGGAGTTATCAAGATCCCAGAGCTAGGCTCAGAATTCCTGTTGACGTTCCCGATGAAAGCGATCCAGTCATCGTCACAGAGGTACTGTTAGAAGCGGCTCGCAAAGAGCCAGAAGTTTTACCATCCCCTGCTCCTGAAGTATATTTTAAAGGGTTTGGAGACGGGATGGATTTTGAACTCTTAGTATGGATCGACAATCCACCAAACATGGAATCAATTCAGAGTAGTTTGTATTATCTGATAGAAGAACAACTTCGTGAGCAGGGAATCGAGCATGCCGAGCCTCAGAGAGACCTGTATATCCGAAATCTGAAGGACTTAGAATTTCTGGTAAAAACACCTCAACAAACACCTCAAGAAACTGGTGGTGCTAACGGCTCATATTCTCAAGAAGAATCCTTCTCTAACAAAGCTGTACCCGCTGCCAAAAAAAACAAAGTAAAAGCAAACTCTAGAGGAAAATTGACCCTGCGGGATCTCTTGCGGCAGGTGACTTACTTTGAAAAGTGTAGCGATAGCGAGCTGCGACATATAATTCAGCAAGGATATCGTCAAATGCTCAAAGCAGGGGATATAATCTGTGAAGAAAACGACCCAGGGGATTCATTTTATATTATTCTATCTGGCTTAGTTGAAGTTTTTGTGGAATCAATCGGAAAACGGGTTGCCACCCGCAAGCCAGGGGAATTTATTGGAGAGATGTCTTTGCTTATGGGTACCCCCCGTACTGCTACCCTTCGCACCCTAGAAGACACGATTCTGTTTGTGGTAGACCGAGAAAATTTAAAGAGTCTTTTGGAAAAGCACAAAGATTTAGCTGACCAAATTTCCGAAGAATTATCGAAACGTAAGGAGACCCTAGAGCAATTAGGAATAACGGTAGGTGGAACACAAGAAAACGATACTAGTACCAATCAGATTCGCCAACACCTTCAATCGATATTTGGGATTTGACAGGTTTGTTGGTAATGATTTGACAGCTGGGTTTCAAAGTTTGGGTGCATCGCGCTGTATCGCTTTTGCAATTAGGCAAAAATTCTAATAAAATTGCAACACTTCCAATACTTCCAATACTTCCCCTTGTGTGTTAGAAATATAAGATGCACCCTTGCTATTTCTGGGTAAACCGCCACACCCCATCCCAATTCTGGGGTACCCCTTGCACCATTAATTGATTAATTCGCTCTACATACAATAATGCTGTCTTATCCTTAGGATTGACAGCTAACACTTGATTAAAACACGCTTTAGCTTTTTCAAATTCTTGAGTTCGGTAGTACTCTATAGCTAGCTGAAATTCTGACTGGGTTGTTAACTTTAATTCCCTGAATTTTTCAGGCTCTCCTTCCAAGACTTCATAAACAGCAATTGGTTCATTTTTTCCTTTAACAATTGCTCGATCGAGAAACCGAATCTGGTATTGATTAGGATTCCTCAATTGCTCTAAAGCTTGCTCGGAGATTAACAAAGACACGCCATAAAACTTAGTTAATCCTTCTAAACGAGCAGTTAAGTTTACATTATCGGAAAAAGCATCCCCTTGCATCCGAAATGTCTCTCCTACCATTCCCACCATCATCTGACCCACATGAATGCCAATGCCTACTTTAATTGGTAGATAGCCTTTGGCAATACGTCTGTGATTGTATTCTTCCACTCTGATTTGCTTGGCAATTGCCGCTGCTACTGCCTCATCGGTGCCATCAGGGAAAACAGCCATAATACCATCTCCGAGAAACTTGACGATAAAGCCGTTTTGATTGCGAATCTCGGGACTGACACGCTTGAGGTAAGCATTAACAAAGTCGAAGTTTTCCTTCGGGGTCATGGTTTCTGAAAGGGTAGTGAAAGAGCGAATATCTGAGAACATGACCGCCATTTCTTTACTGACGTGGTTGCCCAGGTCTACATCAAGAATAGTTTCTTTTTGAAGAAAATTAAGATATTCAAAGGGAACAAATCTGCTATAGGACGTATTGGTTTTTTCTAATTGCAGGTGAGCTTCTTGCAATAGTTTATGTTGTTTTTCTAATTCCCGATAGGACTGTTTGAGGTTGTTCCAAAGTGTGGTACTAATACTGACAACTGCAGCACTGACAACGGTAAACAAGGGTGTAAATACGGGAATCAACCAGCCAGATAAAAAGGCAATATAGGAACTGGTAATAATAATAACTCCGGCTATAAGGGTGCCAACTCCAGTTACCCATCGCCTACGGACATACATGGCTCCAAGGGTAGCACTATATCCAGACCAGAACACTATCCATAGCCAATTAAGGGATTTGACTGATGCTCGAAGCATGGGACGACCTTCATTAGCTGCACTCAAAATCTGGCTGCTGATATTGCCGTGAATTGCTATACCTGGTATTAATTCAGTGGGAGTTAGTAAGGTACTATTGTAGGGAGTGAGGTGATTGTCATTGAGACTTGGGGCTTTTGCCCCCAACAAGACAATGCGATCGCCCATCAAATTTGGGGGAATGCGATTGTCGAGAACATCAGTCATCGAGATAGTCAAAAAGCTCTCCTCACCGCCCCGATAGTTCAATAATATTTGGTATCCTCCCATCTCTGCTTTACTGTACTCTCCATCATTACTGGAGAGGGGGACAAACTTGGCTTTACCTAAACCGTATATCTTTTTATCGGGATTGATCGGCTCAAGTTTAATACCGTCTTGTGCCAAATACATTAGCGCTAGTTTCACACCAAGTCCTTGCCTACGGGTACCATCAGGTTTGCCCAGGAGAATGATCCCTCGCCGGATTTTGCTATCCCCATCCATGAGGAAGTCGTTAGCTGCTACCTGACTCAATTTATCCAGCACTGGTGGCGGTGCAATGGGGTTGCCAGCAATTTTCTCAATTCCGATTACATTTGGGGTAGACTTAAACACCTCTACCAGTTCATCATGTCCAGGTTCAACCACTAGGTCTCGATAAATATCAATTCCAATCGCTCTTGGTTGCTGGGCTTTGATATTCCGAATTAGCTGAGCCATAACCCGATCTGACATGGGCCATTGCTTAACATATTTGATATCGGGTTCATCAATGGTAACAAGGACAATGCGCTCGTCAACAGATTCTTTTGGACGCAGGCGAAATAATTGGTCTTGGCTTGCCCATTCCAGCATCCGAAACAGTCCAGCATTGCTTCCTAAAATCACCAATCCTGCTATACTCGGCGCGATTAAGAGGACTGTTTCCCACTGTTTAATCTGTTGTTTTATGGTTTGCCACATTTGGCTTTAATGTTGGTTATTTTGTTGAGGTTGTGTGTTTATAGTATTCCCCTTTGAATTCTGAAAATACTCGCGCTTGGGACAGGCAAGAGGCAAGAGGCAAGAGGCAAGATTTAATATCCCTATTACCTATTGCTAGCATGCCTCTTGCCTTAAACGGATAAGCAATATCCCTCAAACGTTGCTGAGAATTGCTATATCAAAGGGCGATTAGTTGGCTAGCTAATCCCTTAAACTGACAACTTCTCAAGAATTACAACTGCTCTGCCATCGGCTGAGATGCGATCGCATCCAGTCCCACTTGTTTGAGTAAATCTTTCCACTCATTGGCCAGGGTTGTATTGTCAGGCTCCAACCGTTGAGCAGTCACTAAAACCTCTAGGGTGTCGTACCATATTCCCGCCTTAGCATATTCAGTAGCCAACGCGATCGCGGACTTGGATAATCCTTGGTCACTCACCGTTGAGTTTACCCGTTTAACCCACCCACTTACTGAATAATTATCAGGTCGCAGGATACCGTCTGGTTCAATGGGTGCCAAGTACCAGAGGTAGTTTTGACCAATCTTTAATTCTGGTGCTGCTTCTGGTAGGGTAATACTAATCACTCCTTGCTGGCCAGAACTTTTGAAGGTTGTGTGATAATGGGAATTACCCTGTTCATCTTGCAAACTGAAAAAAACCTCAGTTGCTCCCAGGGGGGGCATATAAACAAATAGAGTTGGACGGGGTGATACGGTGTACCCGTATTTTGTGGGTGGAAGCAATGCGGTTAGGGGGAGTTTACTACCTCTCGAACCC